>JBPEXS010000287.1:0-16284 GCA_052031325.1 Thalassolituus sp.
CTACGGTCGCGCCTTCTTCGACTTTTGCCGTGTTCATCACCGCGCCCATACCGGTAGTGACACCACAACCCAGCAGACAGACTTCTTCCAGTGGTGCCGTCGGGTTCACTTTCGCCAGCGAGATTTCGGGCAGAACGGTGTACTCAGAGAACGTAGAACAGCCCATGTAATGAAAAATCGGCTCGCCATTGATGCTGAAACGGCTGGTGCCATCCGGCATCAGACCTTTACCCTGAGTGGCACGTACGGCCTGACAAAGATTGGTTTTGCCTGACTTACAGAATTTGCACTCTCCACATTCGGCGGTGTACAGCGGAATCACGTGGTCACCCACGGCAACGCTGGTCACGCCCTCACCGACCGACTCCACAATGCCGCCGCCTTCATGGCCCAGAATGGCCGGAAAGATTCCTTCAGGGTCTTCACCCGAGAGCGTAAAGGCATCGGTGTGACACACGCCGGTGGCAACAATCTTGACCCGTACTTCACCGGCTTTTGGGGGCGCGACCTGCACCTCTTCAATTTTCAGGGGCTCCCCGGCTTTCCAGGCAACCGCAGCGCGGCAGGTAATGGTCTCGGACATAAACAGAATCTCCAGCAAGATAGTGAAGGCACCGACAAAAGGCACCCTTAAACAGAAACAACCATTGTAGTTAGTTACGAAATAGAGATAATCTGGCTAAATATAAAATCACTATTACACATAGGTAATAATGAACCTCTGGCAGGGTGTGAACGAATTCGTGGCAGTGGCGGAGTCCAACAGCTTCACCAAAGCCGCAGCGCAGCTGGATATCTCCACCGCGCAGGTGAGCCGTCAGGTACGGCTGCTTGAAGAGCGCCTGGGTACTGACCTGCTCTACCGCACCACACGACGCGTTCATTTAACCGAAGCCGGGCAGATGTACTATCAGTCGTGTCGCCCCCTGTTAGAAGCACTCAATGACGCAGGCCATGCCGTTCAGCAGTTGCAGAGCGTACCTCAGGGGCTGATTCGCCTGACCGCACCGGTTACCTGGGGCGAGCGCCACCTGACCAGCCTGCTTAATGACTTTCTGGCGCAGTATCCGGATATCCGCATCTATTGCGAGCTGACCAACGAAAAACTCGACCTGATCGCCAAAGACTACGACCTGGCCATTCGCCTTGGTCGTGCCGACACCCCGCAGCTGATTGCCAAGCGCCTCAGCGGCCGTTTTCTCAGCACCTGCGCTTCACCCGACTATCTTAAAGAGCATGGCACACCCCGAACTCTGAACGCTCTGGCGGGTCATAACTGCTTAATGGGCACCCTGGATTACTGGCGCTTCCGCGATAACAGCGGTGAGCGTATGCTGCGTATTCAGGGACGGCTGCGCTGCAACAGCGGCCAGGCTCTGTTGGATGCCGCCCTGCGCGGGCTCGGTATTATTCAGCTACCTGACTATTACACCCGCGGGCCATTGGCCAACGGTGAGCTGACTGAGATTCTCACCGATCACGCTCCGGATGAAGAAGGCGTCTGGGCCCTGTTTCCGCCCGGACGCCAGCTGTCGCCAAAGATCCGCATACTGCTGGATTTTCTGGCCGAGCGACTCTGACATAACGTAAAAACCGACGCACCTTTAAACCGAGAGAATTCTGAATGCTGTCTGATAAACCCCATCTTGAACTCTGCAACCTCACCTTTGATCAGTACTCCCAGATCAAACAGATGATGGATGAAGCCTACCCCGAACTGGGTGGTGCCTGGCCTGAACACACGATTCAGAGACTGATTGAAGAATTCCCGGAAGGGCAGATCGGTGTGGTCGACGGCAACGAGCTGGTTGGTATCGCCCTGTCACTGCAGGTCGACTACCTGAAGTTTTCTAACCCCCACACGTACGAAGACATCGTCGACAGCAACGACAATGTGTTTAACAACCCGGAGGGTAATGCCCTTTACGGTCTGGATGTGGTGATCCGCAAATCTCACCGTGGTATGCGTATTGGCCGCCGCTTATACGATGCGCGGAAAGAGCTCTGCCGCCAGTACAACTTCCGCGCCATTCTGGCTGGTGGCCGTATTCCGAGCTATCACAACTACCGCAGCGAAATGACCCCGGCGGAATTTATCGGCAAAGTTGCATCCAAAGAAATTTACGACCCGATTTTAACCTTCCAGTTGTCGAATGATTTTCAGGTCACCCGACTACTGAAAAAATACCTGCCCGAAGATGAAGAATCGGTCGGCTACGCCACCCTGCTGGAATGGAACAACATCTTTTACGAACCGACGGATACCGTACTCGAATTCCGTAAAACCACGGTTCGCGTAGGTGCCGTACAGTGGCAGATGCGTGCCGTACAATCGATTGAAGAACTGCTGAAACAGGTCGAATATTTTGTCGATACCGTGTCCGATTATCAGTGCGACTTTATTCTCTTTCCGGAGTTTTTTAATGCGCCGCTGATGGGCCTGTGTGAGCAGACCTCCCAGACCGAAGCGATCCGCTTTCTGGCCGGATTTACCGACGAAATTCGTGATGCCATGTCGCGCATGGCGGTGGAATACAACGCCAACATCATCACTGGTTCTATGCCGCTGCATGAAAATGGCAATATCTATAACGTCTCTTATCTCTGCCACCGTAGTGGTAAAGTCGACGAACAACGTAAGATTCACATTACGCCACATGAGAAAAACGACTGGGTGATTAAAGGTGGCAACCAGATCAGCGTGTTTGAGACCGATGCCGGTCGCGTCGGTATTCTGATCTGCTACGACGTTGAATTCCCAGAGCTGCCACGCATCATGGCGGAACAGGGCATGGAAGTTCTGTTTGTACCTTTCTGGACCGACACCAAAAACAGCTACCTGCGTGTGCGCCACTGCGCCCAGGCCCGCGCCATTGAAAACGAGTGTTATGTGGTCATTGCAGGCAGTGTCGGCAACCTTCCTGAAGTGGAAAGCCTCGACGTACAGTACGGTCAGTCGGCCGTACTGACGCCCTCTGATTTCCCGTTCCCTCACGACGCCGTGTTATCCGAAGCTACCGCCAATACCGAGATGCTGCTGTTCTCGGATCTGGATATGGATAAGCTGCGCATTCTGAACAGTGAAGGCTCTGTACGTAACCTGAAAGATCGCCGTAAAGATCTCTATGATATTGTGTTGAAGAAATAAGGGCTGATTTTTCTCTGCCGGATTTCATGCCCGTCATCCCGTGCTTTACGCACGGGGTCCGCTCAATTCCAGCCTAAGCCGAAATAGCCCAAAACAGGCATAAGCAACAGAGATCAGTCACTACTGGAGAACCCCATGCCACGCCCTCAGGCCATCAGCACCGCAACGCTTACCACCTTGCTGACTCTGGTAATTGCACCGGCTCTCTCCGCTCCCCAACAGACCAAAAATACCACTGGCAAAGCCTCAGGCTCGCCCCTGACCTTTATCGCCATCGGCGACATGCCCTACAGCACCGCAGAAGAAGAAGCACTGAATGGCCCGATTTACGAGGCCATTCAGCTCTCAGACGCCTCACTGGTAATGCACCACGGTGATCTCAAGTCGGGTGGCGATTCCTGCTCGCCCAGCTTCTTCCGCATCCGCTATACACAACTGATGAATCTGCTGCCCGGACGCACCACCTACACCCCGGGGGATAACGAGTGGACCGACTGCGACCGGGCATCACTGGCCAACCCGGTATCAGAACTGGATATGCTCAATGACATCCGCAGCGTCATCGGTGAACAGCAACCGGCTCACCCCACCGACTGGAATCTGACATCACAACCTGGCTACCCGGAAAATCATCAATGGCAGATAGACGGTATTCAGTTCGTCAGCCTGCATATCGTAGGGACCAATAACGGCCGGATACAGATCAAACAAAGTGACCTTAATGAAACCCTGAACGCCGTTCAGCAACGCGACCAGGCTGATCTCGCCTGGCTGACCAAAGCGTTTGAGATCGCTGAAACAACGGATGCCCCAGCACTGGTCATCAACCATCACGCTGACATCACCGACGTGAAATACAAAGATGTACGCTGCACCGAGGACAACCCACAAAAGTGCGACGCCTTTTTGGATTACCGCCAGCTACTGGCCGGTCTGGCAAAGGAATTCAAAACACAAAGCGGCGAACTGAAACCCGTACTGGTCGTCCATGGCGACACGCATGAATACTGTATCGCGCAGGATATGGGCAGCGAGAACATCTGGCGCTTAAACGCCTGGGGGGATTTTAAAGTACCGGCGGATGCGACTCAGGTTAAGGTGAATACTGAAAGTAAAGAAAAGCCTTTCACAGTTCAGACTTTATTACATAAGTTTGAGCCGGAGGAGTGTCGAGGTCGTACACAGGTCCCGGCCGCTATCTGAGAAACACGATTTTCTGTTTCCGTCACCATGCGGCTAGATTCAATCTGAAAGATAGATGAGTAGTCTATCCGGCCATAGACTGCCCCGAGATAGCTTTTATTTTTAAAACATACGACGTTTTTCGTTGCTGCGTATTAAGAAGAGGTCAGAGTCTCATCCCTGGATTCATAGTTTTCTGGAAAGAAGGCTCTTTCAATCAATTCAATAAGAATGTGAATCACCTTAATGTGCAATTCCTGAACGCGATCAGAATACCTCCCGGCTGGCGTACATATATCAATATCAGAATACTCAGAAAGAAGGCACTGAGTTTTTCCAGTCAGAGAAAGCACCCGAATACCGTTATTCATAGCGTAATTCGCAGCATTCACGATGTTAGAGCTTTTCCCACTTGTACTGATGGCCACTAAGCAATCACCAGGACGGGCATGGGCCTCAAGATAACGGGAGAATATGTGTTCAAAACCAAAATCATTTCCAACACAACTGATATGCGCAGCATCACCAATTGCTGTAGCAGGAAGAGCTTTACGATCACAGCGGTACCTTCCAGAGAATTCTTCAGCAAAGTGCATTGCATCGCACATAGACCCACCGTTGCCACAACTGAAAATTCGCCCACCCTCTTCAAGCGTTTTTACTAAAAGATCACCTGCGTCCAAAATGGCCTTCAGGGCTTGATCATTATTCAGTAAATCCTGAAGGGCAGATTCAGCTTCTTTAAGGCTGCCAATGATATGTTCATTCATATTTATTATCAGTTCCTTCTGAAGATGAGAGGATAAACAATGATCTAAAAATCAGATTTTCTCAATTCATTTATGGCTGTGCATCAAAGCCCCAAAATAATAAAAAACGGGCCTGACGGCCCGTTCTTATCTTTCACTGTTGAACAACTTATTCCCAACGTACCGTCATGGATACGCCAGAGAAGGCGCTGCGCGAGCGGATACCCATATACCAGATACCTGCAGCAGGTGAGTTCACAAAGCAATTTTCATCGTTGGTATTACGAACATTGGAGCGACAATCCACATTGCCGAACATCTTGGGAGTGCCCTCATTAACCGAGAGCATAATGTCGCCAGTGCCACCTGTGGTCGTAACCTGCAGACGGGTCATCCCCGCAGGGATATTCACTGCGACGAAAACGCGCTCCCATGCAGAACCACTGAGATTGGTGAAGGTTTCTTCGTCGCCAACCGGTGGTGGTGGGGCGACGCCATTAATGGCATCAATGGCAGCTGAGGCATCGATAATGCCGCTGCCGCAACCACCAATACAGCTCCCAGGCAGTGGGCGAGTACTGGTTTCGATGGCGGTCATTACCTCAGCCGGAGTAGCGGCTGGATCTGTGGCGTACAGCAAAGCAGCAACACCTGAGGCGTGCGGCGCGGCCATACTGGTGCCCTGATAATACACGTAGTTTTCAGTAGAAGGCGTGGTTGTACCGCTGTTCAACGTCGACAGTACACCTCCTCCACTAACGCCTGTATCACCACCTGGTGCAGCGACGTCAATAGCACTGCCGTAATTGGAATACCAGGCTTTGTCACCGTTACGGTCAGTGGCTGCAACCACCAATACATTGTCACAGCTGGACGGAGAATAGTTATTGGCATCACCACCTGAATTCCCCGCAGCGACGACAATGGTGGTACCGCTGGCCACGGCCTGATCAATGGCGCTCTGATAAGTGCTGGAGCAGCTACCACTCCCCCCCAGGCTCATATTAATCACCTGTGCCGGAGTAGAAGTCGACGGAATTCCTGGCACGCTGCCGCCAGATGCCCAGACAATCCCATCAGCAATATCGGAAATATACCCACCGCACTTGCCCAGTACACGGATCGGCATGACTTGCGCATCAAAAGCGACACCAGCGACACCGGTGTTGTTATCTGTACTGGCTGCAACGGTGCCAGCAACATGGGTACCGTGCCAGGAAGAATTCATACCCGGCCAACCTGCATAACATTCGTTCGGGCTGGTGTAATCACCTGGGTCAGAGGCATCGGCATCACGTCCGTCACCATCGTTGGAGATGCCGGTGTCGGCGATAAAGTCGTAACCCGGCAGCATGTTGCCATCCAGGTCTGAGTGGAATACGTAGCCGGTATCCACAACAGCGATGACGACACCTGCGCCCGTGCTTTTGTCCCATGCGGCTTCGGCGTTAATACCGCCGGTGCTCTCAAAGTAGTGCCACTGGGATGTGTATAAACTGTCATTCGGAGTCAGTACCGGATACATCAGGGTATCGGGCTCAGCGTTTACGATGCGGGCATCACGAGTCAGGGCCTCGGTCAGGCTGGTCAGTGCTGTGGCATCCAGTTGCTGTGGCAGACGATAGACATGATGTCCGGGTAGCGCCATTTCACGAACATGGGTCAGGTCAGCACCGTTAAGGCTGAACTGGCTGAAGTCTGCACGGGTGAACGCCCCGTCGCGGAATTCAACAATCAGTTGCTGTGCCGGAGCGGCGTATAAGGTTGAAGAGATCAGCGTTGTGGCGAGCGCCGCCGAGACTGTTGTGATTATTTTGGGTGTTGCCATGTATCCATCCTCCCTCGGATATTGTTGTTCAGACCTCCGGCCTGATGTTGGTCAGCCTCGTCCTGATCTATTCACCCAACTGTGTACATGGCGTTGCGCCACATAGCACGTTTCTCTGACATGGATGCGTCGTCAAAGGCCTTCTTTCTTATTGAATTAAAGATTGCAGACAGCGTGATACCAGCTGTTATAGCATCGCCCGCATCTGTTGTTGGCGTCCTTCCCGCGTGCCTTCTGAGTCGGGAAAAAAGAGTTGATACCTTAGTATCAATCCAGACGGTACGAGCAAGATTTCTGGGCGCAATGATACTGCCACAGTATTCGTGTCCTGCGAGTAATCCGATCGACAAAAAGCCGTGTTCATGATGCATTGACTCGGATTGACCACTCGGTAAGTGCGCGAGTATTTTTCATCGAAACACACTCGTTCCCAGAGCTGGGTTTTGCTGGGCTATAAAAAGAAAGTAATACAAAAAAGAGCCCCATCGGGGCTCTTTTTTGTATCAGCAGCTGCCTGTCAGAAACAGACCAGTGAACAGTTACAGCTCAAAGCTGTGACGCAGAACGATGGTTTCTTCGCGGTCAGGACCGGTTGAGATGATATCGATTGGTGCTTCAATGGCGTCTTCTACGAAGCGGATGTAAGCACGGGCATTGTCCGGCAGATCGGCCATGCTGCGCGCACCGAAAGTGGTTTCTTTCCAGCCCGGCAGGTCTTGGTAGACCGGTTTGATCTTCTCAAACTGGTCTGCGCTGGCCGGCACATTCAGGCGGTTACCGTTTTCATCTTCGTAGCCGATGCAGACGCGGATGGTATCCAGGCCGTCCAGAACATCCAGCTTGGTCAGGCAGATGGTGTTGATGGAGTTCACACGGATGGAGTGCTTCACCAGCATGGCATCAAACCAGCCGCAACGACGTGCACGACCGGTGGTGGTGCCCTTCTCGTTGCCCTTCACGGACAGGTGTTCACCCACGCTGTCGAACAGTTCGGTCGGGAACGGACCAGACCCCACACGGGTGGTGTAGGCCTTGGTGATACCCAGAATCTGATCCAGATACAGTGGGCCAACGCCAGAACCAGTCGCTACGCCACCAGCGGTGGTGTTGGACGAGGTGACAAAGGGATAAGTACCGTGGTCAATGTCCAGCAGTGTGCCCTGAGCACCTTCGAACATGATGTCACCACCGTCTTCACGGATGCCGTGTACCAGATCGACTGCATCCACAACGATGCCTTTAATCTGCTCAGCCCAGTCTTTGGCGGCGGCCAGGGTGTCTTCGTAATCCACCGCATCGACACCGTAGTAATTGGTGAGGACGAAGTTGTGATATTCCATCACTTCTTTCAGCTTGTCGGCGAATTCCGGCTGGTACATGTCACCCACACGCAGGCCGCGACGACTGACTTTGTCTTCATAGGCCGGGCCAATACCACGACCTGTGGTGCCGATTTTGGCGTTACCACGTTTGATCTCACGGGCCTGATCCAGGGCTACGTGGTAAGGCATGATCAGTGGGCAGGCGTGAGAAACGCGCAGGCGATCCATCACAGGGACGCCGCGGTCTTCCAGGGCGCGGATTTCTTTCAGCAGCGCATCCGGTGCCAGTACCACGCCGTTGCCGATCACACAGCGTACGCCGTCACGCAGGATGCCGGACGGAATCAGGTGCAGCGCCGTTTTTTCACCGTTGATAACCAGTGTATGACCGGCGTTATGACCACCCTGAAAACGCACAACAGCAGCGGCTTTTTCAGTCAGCAGGTCAACGATTTTACCTTTTCCTTCGTCACCCCATTGAGTGCCGAGGACAACAACATTCTTACCCATGGTGTTATTTCTCAATCATCAGGCGGAGGTCAGCTGCCACTGACCTTCGATTAGTTGCAGACGCTGATCACAGGGGATGTCGTCTTCGTTAAGTTGTACCAGCACACGCTTGCCTTCGCTGCGCAGCTGCTGAATGGCCTGCCACAGGGCCGGATCATCCGACTCCGGAGCGACCACACACAATTTTTCGCTGGCCGGGCGGCTACCCAGACGTGCCAGCACTTTCAGATCAGCACTGAAGCCGGTGGCCGGACGGGCACGGCCAAACACGGCACCCGTGGCATCGTAACGGCCACCCTGCGCAATGGCATCGCCATAACCGGGAACATAGGCCGCAAACACCAGACCGGTGTGGTAATCATAGCCGCGTAACTCGGTCAGATCACAGGTCATGCTGATGTCAGGGAAACGCTGACTTAAACGCTCAGTTACCTCATACAGGTGACCAATTTCTTCGGCCGTGTCCGGCACCAGCCCCTGCAGGGTCTGCAGACGCTCTTTCAGTGATGCAGCGCTGCCCTGCAGATCAGCCAGAATACTGAACGCCTGAATCAGTGCCTGATCTTTCAGCTGAGCACTCAGCCAGGTGCGGGTGTCACTGCTGCAACGCAGTTTCAGCAGGTCTGACAGCTCATTAAGTTGGCTGTCGCTCAGTTCTGCAGAGGATGCCAGTGTACGGAACAGACCGACGTTGCCAATATCCAGATGCACATCCCGCAGGCCACTCTGCTCGACCAGACTCAGCATCACGCTGATGATCTCGACGTCGGCGTGAATACCGGCTTCACCGTACAGCTCAGCACCGATCTGAGTCGGGGTACGACTGGCCAGCAGTGAGCCCGGCTTAGTATGAAAAACGGTACGGCAATAGCTCAGTCGGCTGACGCCTTCCGGTGCCAGGCTGTGCGCATCGATACGCGCCACCTGAGGCGTAGTATCGGCGCTCAGGCCCATCAGTCGTCCGGAAAGCTGGTCTGTGACCTTGAAGGTTTTCAGATCCAGATCCTTACCGGTGCCCGTCAGCAGAGAGTCGAGGTATTCCAGTGCCGGTGGAATTACCAGTTCGTAGCCACAGCTGTCCAGGTAGTCCAGCAGGTGGCGACGCAGGTGCTCGATGTTTCTCGCCAGTGGCGGCAGAATTTCATCAATACCATCCGGCAACAGCCAGCGGTCGGCGTTTGTCATCTTCCAGCCTCAGGCCTGTCTCAGAGGACAGACTCAGTTGTTAATCAGGTAAAGCAGTGCCAGCCCCAGCAGCATGCTGGTCAGGCCCATAATACGCATGGTGCGGTTGTCCGTGCGGGCCAGCGTGGCGACCATGCGCCGCCAGCGCGAAGGATACAGGAAAGGCAGAATGCCTTCGATGATAAATACCAGGCTGATGGCCAAAGCCAGCTCATGCCACAGATCGGAACTCACGGCTAACCCCTGTGCCCTGTTGACCGGTACAGTGCCGTTTCCGGCAAACAGACCGCACAAAAAAACCGGGCCACTGGCCCGGTTTGGTCTATTTTATCAAAGCACCGCGGTAATGGGTACATCCCGCGGGCTGTCAGGTCAGCTTATTGACCTTTGGCGTCGTTCAGATAGCGGAAGAAGTCGCTGTCTGGCTCCAGCAGGAGTACGTCATTGCCCTGGAAGGTCTCGGTATAAGCCTTCAGACTGCGGGTAAATGAGTAGAACTCCGGGTTTTTGCTGAACGCCCTGGCGTAGATCCCTGAAGCTTCTGCATCACCTTCACCACGGATGCGTTCTGCATCACGGTAGGCTTCTGCCTCAATCACCGTTTTCTGACGATCAGCGTCTGCTTCGATACCTTCAGCCAGCTCTTTACCCTGAGAGCGGATCTCACGGGATTCACGGCCACGCTCTGCCGACATACGGTCATAGACGTTGTTGCTCAGCTCGTCTGGCAGGTCGATCGCTTTGACGCGTACGTCCAGTACTTCGATACCCAGTTCGTCCTGAGTCTCCGTGTTGAGCTGAGATGTGAGTTTGGTCATCAGCTGATCACGCTCACCGGATACCACTTCGTACATGCTGCGAGCGGCGATTTCATCACGCAGGCCTTTGTTGACGAGGTTTTCCAGCAGGGCTTCAGCACGACGACGGTCACCCGAAGACGCCTGATAGTAAGCACGGACATCTTTGATGCGCCATTTGGCGTAAGAATCAACGATGACGTATTTCTTACCCGAGGTCAGGAAACGCTCTGGATTGGTATCCAGGGTCAGTACGCGTGCATCAAAGCGCTTCACGGTCTGAATGAATGGCGTTTTCCATTCCAGGCCTGGAGCCAGGTCGGCATCGACAATTCTACCCAGTTCGAGCTTGATCGCCCGTTCGGTTTCTTTGACGATCACCAGCGACTGACTGACCAGCAGAACAGCGACCGCTACGACGATCAGGAAGCTTAATACTCGAGCAGACATCAGCGGCCCTCCCGGCGTGTCGTGGAAGTGGAATTCTGACGGGCGCGCAGCTCGCTCAGAACCTGATCGGTCAGACGTGAAATATCACTCTGTGTCATACCGGACTGACCGGCGACGGCCTGAACCGGGCGCACCAGCTGATCCAGCGGCAGGTACATCATGTTATTGCCGTTCTCGGTATCCACCAGCACTTTGGAGGTGTTGGTGTAAACCTCGGTAATAGCATCGATGTAGAGACGTTCACGCGTCACCTGAGGTGCCTTGTTGTATTCCGTCAGCAGTTTCTCAAAACGTTCCGCTTCACCTTCTGCACGGGCAATCACACGCTCTTTGTAGGCGCGGGCTTCTTCCATCTGACGCTGAGCACGACCACGCGCTTCAGGTACAACGGAGTTGGCGTAAGCTTCGGCATCATTGATGTAGCGGTCTTTGTCCTGCTTGGCACGCTGCACATCATCGAAGGCTTCTTTCACGGCCGCCGGGGGCGCAGCGCCTTTGATGTTGACGTTGGTCAGGGTGATACCTGTCTCGTATTCATCGAGGTAATTCTGCAGACGGATCTTAACCCCATCGGCCAGCATGACACGGCCGGTGGTCAGAATCAGGTCCATCTCGGTGGAGCCCACTTCATGACGCAGGGCACTTTCCGCCGCGGACGACAGGGAAGCTTCCGGGTTTTCCACACGCAGTGCGTAGGACACCGGATCCGTCACACGGTACTGAACGTTGAGCTGTACTTCGACGATGTTTTCATCTTCAGTCAGCATGCTTTCACGCAGTTCGGTTTCACGAACACGGGTCGCATTAACCTTGATCACATCTTCAAGCACAGGGATACGGAATCTCAGACCCGGCATTTCAGTACGGTCGTACTTACCGGTGCGCAGTACAACACCACGCTCCTGTTCATCCAGGGTATAGACGGAACTCAGGGCCAGGAACACAGCACCGACAATCGCCAGTACGACAATAAAACCCCAGAAACTGCCATCGTTGGATGGCTTACCGCCACCACCAAACAGTTTCCCGATCTGATCCATCAGTTTGCGCAGCGCTTCATCCAGATCCGGTGGCTGATTACCACCGCCACCACCGCCGTTGTTTCTCCCGCGGTTGTTATTGCCCCAAGGGTCCTTGGGGTTGTTTCCACCAGGCTCATTCCAGGCCATATTTTACTCCAGCCGTATGCAGTCTGTTCTGGCCTGACGTGTGGTCCAGGCCGGGTCGGTAGGCATAATAGCCCATTTCCGGGTGATGGACAGCCCGGATTTCCCGGACGCCACAGCAGGTCTCAACCTCCCGGTTTTGCAGCCCTGTTACCAGGGGTCGGTCTCAATTTTCAGGAAGCGTTCTTCCTTAACACCCGCTCGTGCCAGTACCCGGCGGAAATCCTGCAGCTGCATTCTTATCTGCAACTGCATCCCGCCGTCATCGTCAAAGGTTTCATCGCGTACGGCATTTTCTTCATAAAGAAGCGCACGCAGACGAGCATCGCCCGGAGTCAGATGAATACGTTCATCCAGAAGTTCCTCGCCCAGTAATCCGGCAATGCCCTGTTGCAGATCGTCAAAGCCCAGTTGCTCACGGGCGGATACCCAGGCAATGGCGGGCTTGCCGTCTTCGTTCAGGTCCAGGCGCGCACGGGCATGGGGTACAAGATCAATTTTGTTGTAGACCCGCAGTTGCGGCAGGTCGTCGGCGCCGATTTCCTGCAGTACGCTCTCGACCTCACGAATATTGTTATCACGCTCCGGGCTGGCGGCATCAATTACGTGCAACAGCAGGTCTGCCTCGGCGGCTTCCTGCAACGTAGCACGGAAGGCTTCAACCAGCTTATGCGGCAGGTGACGGATAAAACCCACGGTATCGGCCAGCACGACCTCACCCAGATCGACCACCTGCAGTCGACGCAGCGTCGGATCCAGGGTGGCAAACAGCTGATCAGCCGCATACACACCCGACTGGGTCAGGGCATTGAAGAGGGTAGATTTGCCAGCGTTGGTGTAACCCACGATGGCCACGGTCGGCACTTCTGATCGTTGGCGGGCACGACGGTTAAGATCACGTTGAGCACGGACTTTTTCGAGGCGGGCGTTGATGTTTTTTACCCGTTCGCGCAGCAGGCGACGGTCCGTCTCCAGCTGGGTTTCACCCGGGCCGCGCATACCGATACCGCCTTTCTGGCGCTCAAGGTGGGTCCAGCCGCGGATCAGGCGGGTCGACTGATGCTCCAGCTGAGCCAGTTCGACCTGCAGTTTCCCTTCGTGGGTACGGGCGCGCTGGGCAAAGATATCGAGAATCAGACCGGTACGGTCAAGGACGCGACACTGAAGTTCGCGTTCAAGGTTACGTTCCTGACTTGGCGACAAGGCATGATTAAAAATGGCCAGCTGCGCATCGTGCAGACGCAGTGACTCAGCAATCTCTTCGACTTTGCCTTTGCCAATAAAAGTGCGGATATCCGGAGTCACCCGTCGGGTGGTAATCAGATCAACCGGTGCAGCACCGGCTGATACGACCAGCTCACGGAATTCATCGAGGTCTTCGCGGTTGTCACCTTCCGGAAAATCCACGTGGACCATAACCACCGCTTCACTTCCGGAATCCGGACGTTCAAAGAACAATTAATGGGCTCCGGGAATTACTCGCTTTCGCTCTCGCCACCCATATCGGTCGGCGTCAGACGGACATTACGCGAAGGAACCACAGTAGAAATTGCATGCTTGTACACCATCTGAGAGACGGTGTTTTTCAGCAGAATAACGAACTGGTCGAAAGATTCGATCTGACCCTGCAGCTTGATGCCGTTAACGAGGAAAATCGAGACAGGAATACGTTCTTTACGCAGCTGGTTCAGATAAGGGTCTTGTAAAGATTGCCCTTTTGACATGATTTACTCCTAAATCGGAAGTAGCCATCCAATACGGGGATGGATATAAAAAAGAAGATGAAAGCCCCAAACAGCCTGGAGAGTTATTGTTCTTCGGGGTATCACTTTGATGACACCTCAGCAGGAAACAAGTCCCAAGTCAGGCCGATGGGCTAAATATGGCCTTGACCGCAGGTATTTTCAAGGTATTTCGCAATATATCCGGGTCATCGGTGTCCAGCCAGTGTAAATCGGGCCAGCTTCGCAGCCAGGTGATCTGACGTTTTGCCAGCTGACGGGTCGCCGCCACCCCTTTCGCAACCATGTCGTCATAGCCGTATTCGCCATCCAGATAATCCCACACCTGGCGATAACCGACGCAACGGATCGATGGCATGTTTTTATTCAGATCACCGCGCTCACGCAGGCGCTGCACTTCACTGACAAAATCCTGTGCCAGCATGTCATGAAAACGCTGCTCAATGCGTTCATGCAGGCGCTTCCGTTCTGTTGGGCACACCGCCAGATTGACCACCTGATACGGCAAAGGTTCGCTTTGCTGTTCGGCCCAATGCTGAGTCAGAGTTTTACCGGAGACTAAGTACACCTCGAGAGCGCGCTGAATGCGCTGCGAATCCATGGGCGCGAGTCGTTCGGCGGATTGCGGATCCACTTCAGCAAGGCGCGCGTGCAAGGCAGGCCAGCCGTCACGCAGGCCGTCTTCGAGCAATTGCTGGCGGATGGTTTCATCGGCTTCGGGCAGGCTCGCCGAATCATCACGCAGGAATTTAAAATACATCATGGTGCCACCGACCAGCAGCGGGATGCGGCCAGCGGCGGTGATGCCGGCCATTTCACGCAGAGCATCTTTGCGGAAGGTGGCGGCGGAATAGGCTTCAGCAGGATCAATCAGATTGATCAGGCGATGCGGTGCACGGGCCTGCATGTCGGCATCCGGTTTGGCGGTGCCAATATCCATATCTTTATAAATCAGCGCCGAATCCACACTGATGATGTCGCACGGATAACGATCGACCAGCTCCAGTGCCAGCGCCGTTTTACCCGAAGCCGTGGGGCCCATCAGAAAAATTGCCGGAGGTAACTGACTCATCAGCGCCCCCGCAGGAAGAGCTTATCCAGCTCAGCCATGCTCAGTTGCGTCCAGGTCGGACGACCGTGATTGCACTGGCCCGAACGTTCCGTGACTTCCATATCGCGCAGCAGTGCGTTCATTTCCGGCAGGGTCAGGCGGCGGTTGGCACGCACAGAACCATGACAGGCCATGGTCGATAGCAACTCATTGCGGTGCGCTTCGATGCGATCTGAACGCCCGTGTTCCATCAGATCTCCGAGCATATCGGTAATCAGCTGGGCAGCCGATGACTGTGGCAGCAACACAGGAATCTGACGGATCACCAGACTCTCTGGTGAGGCCCGGGTCAGCTCAACGCCCAGGCGGCGGAATTCTTCGATATTTTCTTCGGCGGCATCCGCTTCGCGTTCGCTGACGTGCAGGGTTTCCGGCACCAGCAATGGCTGACTCTGTACACCCTGTTCATCCAGGGCAACTTTTAAGCGTTCATAGGTAATGCGTTCGTGCGCCGCGTGCATATCCACCACCACCAGACCGTGGGCGTTCTGCGACAGGATATAAATGCCGTGCAATTGTGCAATGGCAAAACCCAGCGGCGGCATATCGGCCTGCTCAGATTCCGGCAGTGACTGAGAACCACCGGATCCGGAGGGCGAATCTGAAATGCCGGAGGCTGCAGTACGCATCTGACCGTAGCTCTGCATCTGCTCTGCCACATCCTGAGTAGCCGGTCGGCCTGCTGCAGAATACGACGGGTTAAACGCGGGTTGGGCAGTCGTTGCCCGGGCCTGCCAGTCAAGGCGCTCCTGCTGGCCAAATTCCCCCGCCTGCACACCTCCGGTTACCTCTGAGGGGTGTTGCGAGGGTTGAGAAAGTTGCGAGGCTTGCAAAGGCTGAGGCTCAGTACCACCGGGAATACTGTTACTGTCAGGGCGCACATCCGCCAGCGCCCGGTGCAGTGAGCGGAACAGAAAATCATGCACCAGACGACCATCGCGGAAGCGCACTTCGTGTTTCGTCGGATGCACGTTCACATCCACTAAACGTGGGTCCAGCCAGAGATAAAGCACAAATGCCGGATGACGACCGTGATACAGCACATCGCGGTACGCCTGCTTAATGGCGTGAGCCACCAGCTTGTCACGCACCAC
>JBPEXS010000288.1:0-3251 GCA_052031325.1 Thalassolituus sp.
CGGCCCGCAACAGGCTGAGGTCAATCACGGCGGTGGTATCCAGCTCTGTGGCCGCAACGGATTCACTGTCGATGACACCGCCAGTGGCCTTGTTGTAGCGGGAGGGAAAGGCGGCGTTGTAAAGCGTGAACTCTTCGGTCAGTTCGTCGCTGAGTATGCTGGAACCATCGACATGGAACAGATAGCCCACCGGCAGAAAATCCAGATAGTAGGCGTTTTCCTGCGGTGATGAACCGCGGATAGCGGGTGCCGCCTGGCGCCCGGAACCAAATACCACACCGGGCAGGGATTCCAGCGCCCGTAACGGGTCATTACCGGCACCGGCAACGCCGATCAGTCGGGCTGGCTCCGGGGCTACCGAAGTTTCCGGCATTGAGGTAACAACCACGGGCTCCAGTTCGACAGCAGGCTCGTCTGGCGAAGCGTCTGTCTGTGAGTTGTCAGACTGTGAGGTGTTTGTCTGTGAGCTGTCTGCATAACTGTTCTGGGGCAGCATAACCAGAAGTGATAACAGCGCTGCTTTCGGAAACAACATACGGTCAGTCATAGTGGTACCTGATTTCGGCGTGGATACCTTCGCCGTTGGCATCACGGATATTGGTCAGGCCGCGGTACGTCAGCAAGCGCCGGGTGTCGCGGTCGTAAGTAAGACGAATAGGGTCAAGCAGCCAGGCCAGCATGCGCGATTTCAACTTCATTTCGACGGTGAGCGTGGTGTCGGTGACTTTGTGCGGAATCAGGCGGAAGTCGATCCAGTCCAGCCGGGCAGGCACCGCGAATGAAAAAGGCACTGTGTCTCCCGCGAGCAGCGTATCCCAGTGTTGCCTCACAAATTCATCAAAGCCGGCATCGACGACGGCCTGGTACCTGGGTTTTCCGGGAGTCTTACGTTCTGTTTGGCCGTTCTCCGTGCGGCTCAGAGTCCAGTCTTTCTGATTCAGAATGGCTTGCTCACGGTAGTCTGAGCGTGAGTCCTGCAGGTCAAAATCCGTGGTGGCCGGAAGAGCATGATAGCGGTTGGTTTTGCGGGCGATCAGTTCGCCTTCAGTGTCGACATATTCCACCAGGCCGGAAACCGGTCTGCCATCGTTAAGTATCAGCTGGTGGGTCTCACGGTACAGCAGTTTGCCGGACTTCAGGCCAAACGCTTCGCCTGTGAACGTCATTTCATCGGCTGTCAGTACGAGAGAAAAAGAGCCGCAGACTGACCCCAGCAGAAGCGTAAGGGCCAGTCGGGCACTGATCATAGGAATTCTTATTGTCATGTCTCAGTGATCCTGTGAGGGAAAGCCCGGGACCGTCAGACTCCACTGAGGCCCCGGACGAACGATCAGTGCTCCAGGCCAATCAGGTCCGGGCGGATGTATCTGACCGTGAATGAGGCGATGAACATCAGAGTCGACCAGCCCGCAGCAATGGCGTAATAGCCAGCTTCGGTGATCACCATGCCCCCGGCTTCAGAACCGACAGAGTACGCATAAGGTGCGATCATCGCAGCCATAATGGTGACGGCAATCGGGCGGCGGAAGAATGGGTTAATGGCGTGAGTCAGTGTGGTCGACACCGCAAACCACAGACCCATCATCCACAACGGCAGGAAGACAGTTTCTGAGTTTTCAGGGTAATACGTCAGACCCAGATTCAACCATAGAGTATCAAGGCAGATACCTGCGATACCGAAGAATGCGATCAGTTTCCATTCTCCCTCGCGGGCAAACTGAGTGTGCAGCAGCAGGAAGGCAGCAATTAAAGGCAGGCCGATGCCATTGCCATTATAAACAGCGGTAAACCAGGTGATCTGATAAGCCACAAAGTTAATCAAACGCTCTAATGGACGTGGCAAAGGACCGAATACTTTCATAATACTCCCAGAACTGGCTCCCGGCGGTTAAGAGGTTTGGAAAGCAGCAACTGTACATCACCAATCACTCTTTCGGCAAAACCCCCTTCGCAATAGGCGAAGTAAAAGTCCCACAGGCGGACAAAGTCGTCAGTATATCCATAGGACTTTATCGTCTCTTTATTGGCCAGAAAACGCTCACGCCAGGCCGCCAGCGTGCGGGCGTAATGTGGCGTAATGTCTTCCATGTGTGTGAGCTTCATATCGGTGACGGCCGTGGCAGACTGCGTGATGGCGGTGACACAGGGAATAAAACTGCCCGGAAAGATATAGCGCTTGATGAAATCAACACTGCGCTTGGCCTCTTCATAACGCTGGTCATCAATGGTAATGGCCTGAATTAACGCAAGGCCATCGTCTTTCAGCAGGCGGCTGACCGTGGCCATATAGGTATCCAGATATTGCCAGCCGACGGCTTCAATCATTTCGATGGACACCAGTTTGTCGAACTGGCCTTCCAGGGTACGGTAGTCCTGTTGCAGTAAGGTGATGCGGTCTTCCAGGCCGGCTTCACGTATTTTTTCTGCGGCGTATTCATACTGCTGGCTGGAGATGGTGGTGGTGGTCACCCTGCAGCCATAAAACGTTGCGGCGTGAATGGCCATAGACCCCCAGCCGGTGCCGATTTCGACCAGATGATCATCCGCAGTCAGCGCGAGCTTCTGACAGATGCGGTCCATCTTGAACACCGATGCTTCTTCCATCGTGGCATCTGCACGCGGGAAAATACCACTGGAATACATCATGGTCGGGTCGAGAAACTGCGCGAACATGTCATTACCCAGATCGTAATGAGCAGCAATATTACGTCGCGAGCCTTTTTCGGTATTGCGGTTCAGGGCATGAAACCCCTTCAGCAAGAATTTACCGGCACTGGCCCAGCCGCTGTCGATGCTGTCTACCACATCTTTATTCAGTGACAGAATGCGGATCAGTCCCGGCAAATCAGAGGCCGTCCAGTCGCCTGTCATGTAGGATTCACCCGCGCCAACGCTGCCGTTCAGAGCAATACTGCGGTAGGCCTCCCAGTCGTGAATATAAATACCCACGTCCGATACCCGCTCGCTGGGGCGCCCGAATTCTCGGCATTCATTGCCTTCATGAACCCGGATTACCCCGGTATGCAGGCGGTCCAGCGTTGAAAACAGCGCCTGACGGCAGAGTCGGTCGAGAATGGAAATATTGGCGGTGTTGAGCGTCAGTGATTTCATAGAGTTACTCCTGCCGGTGAGATAACCGGGCTCTGAGGTCTTGCTCAGGCTGGTTACCGGGGTGTGAATAAAACGGGGATTTTTTCAGCCACAACCGGGCCGCATTCGAATAGATTCCCCAGAGCACTTTCAGTGTCATA
>JBPEXS010000289.1:0-7683 GCA_052031325.1 Thalassolituus sp.
CTGGGGCCGATCAAAGATGGCCGTATTTTTCAGGCCAAAGGCCAGGACTACACCCTGACCGAACTGCTTGGTGGTGACAGCAAGCGCGCCGAAGACTTTATGGGCGGTGAGTTTGCCACCATCTATCTGTCGCCCAAGGATTACCACCGTGTGCACATGCCGCAGACCGGCAAGCTGCGCGAGATGATTTACGTACCGGGTGACCTGTTCTCAGTGAATCAGGTGACGGCTGAAAATGTACCGCGCCTGTTCGCCCGTAATGAGCGCGTGGTGTGTATCTTCGATACCGACGAAGGGCCGCTGGCCATGGTACTGGTCGGCGCCATGATCGTCGCGGCGGTCGAGACCGTCTGGCATGGCCACATCACCCCACCGAAGCGCGAACTGCGCGTGGAGGAATATGGCGTGGCGAAAGACATTATTCTGGAAAAAGGTGCCGAGATGGGCCGTTTCAAGCTCGGCTCCACGGTGATCCTGTGTTATCCGAAAGGGAAAGTGCAGTGGGACTCTGAACTGGTGGCAGGATCCCCACTGCGAATGGGTCAGGCGATCGGTAAGCTGAGCTAAAGTCGGAGTTCGGAAGCCAGACGTCGGACCCAAGACGCCGGATCAACAGAAGCTTAAATTCAGGTTGCTGATTTTCGTTTTCGAGGCCGCCAATGCAAGGCAAAAACCGGAGAAGAAGCGCAGTTTACAGATCGTAAATGAGCATTCTGAGCCGGTTTTTAACACCGCAGAGGCAACGTAGATAGAAAATCACCAACCTGCTAGGCCCTCTCCCAATCAAAAGCCAACACCTCGCTGATGCTATTCTTGCCCAGCGCATGCATCAGCAGGCGATCCACCCCCATGGCCACACCGGCACAGTCGGGCATCCCACTGGCCATGGCATCCAGCAGGAACTGATCCACTTCACGACCTTCTCCATACTGCTGAAAACGCTGGGCAAGCTCCGTTGAATCTGTCAGCTCGTGATAGCCGTTGGCCAGTTCTGCGCCGTTGAAGAAAAGTTCGAAGCGCTCCGCTACCTGAACACCCTCCGGGTCCGTGACGACTCTGGCCAGCGCTGACTGTGAGGCCGGAAAGGCATCTATCAGCACCAGAGTATCTTCCGGCAATGACGGTTCAACTTTCAGACTCATGATCAGATCAAGCCAGCCGTCGCGGTTGAGTTCCAGATCCTGACCTGCCAGCTGCTGCCCCAGTTCAGCAATCTCAGCATCATCAGCCGTATGAACCTGCAGACCGGCGAACTGCACCATGGCCTCTGCGTAAGTCAGGCTGAGCCGTGGGAGGTCAGGAAAACGCTTCTCCAACAGCAGACTGGTCAGATCAGCGACCTCATCCATCAGGCGGCGGTGATCCCAGCCTACCCGGTACCACTCCAGCATGGAGAACTCCGGGTTGTGCTTACGCCCGGCTTCACCAGAGCGGAAGACTTTGCACAGCTGCCAGATATCGCCACTGCCAGCGCACAGCAGACGTTTCATCGGGTATTCGGGGGACGTCTGCAGCCAGCGCGACTCGGCGGTCTCCGGCGTGGTCTGTATGGGCTGTATATTGGGATCATTCACCGGATGACGGCTGAGTACCGGCGTCTCGACTTCGAGCACATCACGGGCCGTGAAGAAATCACGGATGCTGCGGTAAAACGCAGACCGGGCCCTGAGTAGGGCCCGGTCGCAGGAGGGTTGCCAGAGGCTGTCTGACGGATCAGGCACGGCTGACGTATTCACCGGTACGGGTATCGATACGCAGTTTTTCACCGATATTGATGAACAGCGGTACTTTCACCACAGCACCCGTGGTCAGAGTGGCTGGCTTGCTGCCGCCCTGTGCGGTATCGCCTTTCACACCTGGATCGGTCTCGGTGACTTCCAGCTCAACAAAGTTAGGCGGAGCAACCGTCAGGACAGCGCCGTTGAACAGAGTAACGACATAGATATCCTGTTCTTTCAGCCACTTCACGGTATCACCGACTGCTTCAGCGGAGGCACCGTGCTGCTCGAAGGAACCATCGGTAGCCATGAAATGCCAGAACTCACCGTCGGTGTAGAGGTATTCCATGTCCAGTTCCATGACATCTGCACCTTCCAGTGACTCGCCTGATTTGAAGGTTTTCTCAACCACACGGCCAGTACGCAGGTTACGCAGCTTCACCCGGTTGAACGCCTGCCCCTTACCTGGTTTCACGTATTCGTTTTCGGTGATGGAGCAGGGCTCATTGTCGAGCATGACTTTGAGACCTGATTTGAATTCGTTGGTAGAATAGTTGGCCATGTTTGCTTCCAGAATTTTCAGAGACTTCAGATAAGGTGCGTATCATAACGCGAACCCAACCCGCAGACGAACCGCACGATTGGCGGCAGATTCTGGCTGACTCCTTCCGTGATAGCAACCGTCTGCTGCGCTATCTGGGTATTGAAGACGATGTCCTGCCTGAACAGCACCAGGCCAGTGAGTCGTTCCCGGTACTGGTACCCCGCCCGTTTGCCGAAAAGATGCAGCGAGGTAATCCCAGTGATCCCCTGTTGCTTCAGGTGTTACCGGCCGCAGAAGAACTGCAGAGTGTCAGCGGTTTTGTCAAAGATCCCCTGGCTGAAAAACACAGCAATATCCGCTCGGGTATTATTCATAAATATCAGGGGCGGGTTCTGTTGCTCGCAGCAACCGGCTGCGCGGTGAACTGCCGCTATTGTTTCCGCCGCCATTTTGATTATCAGAATAATCGCATTGGCCGGCGGGAATGGCAGAACGCACTCCGTTATGTGCACGACGATCCGAGCATCAGCGAAGTAATACTCAGCGGTGGTGATCCATTAATGCTGAGCGATCAGTCGCTGAGTGATCTGATTTCCGCGATTGAAGACATTCCCCATATTACGCGACTGCGGATTCATACCCGTCTGCCGGTCGTTATTCCGCAGCGACTGACCGCGACATTAACTGAGCGCTTAAACAACAGTCGCCTGGGGACTTCTGTAGTGTTGCATGTGAATCATCCGGCCGAGTTGGGAGAAGACCACAGACAACCCTTACAGGCGCTGCGCTCCGGCGGAACCTGGCTGCTGAACCAATCGGTTTTATTGAAAAATGTGAACAATGCGACGGGCATCTTGTGCCATCTGAGTGAAACCCTGTTCAGCTTCGGAATTTCTCCTTATTATCTGCACTTGCCGGATCCGGTTTCCGGCACTCATCATTTTGATGTCTGCGAGCAGGAAGCTCGTGAACTGTATAAGGAATTACGCATCAGACTACCCGGATATCTTGTTCCACAGCTTGTGAGAGAAGCCGCCGGCGTACCTTACAAGCGGGTAATTGCAGAGTGCTGAGCTTTTTTCTGAAGAAATAAGCCCATTCCTGATCAGTCAGTGTTCACTTTTACGACGTAAAGTCGTGTAATTGAATGTGTACACATATGCAGAAAGTGATTTTATAACTATAAATTAATATATCAGTCACACTTTATGCTGATAGGGAATTGAATGAACAGTGCAGGTTCACCGATACAACTCCGCGTTCCGGCTGCTAACCGCCAGTCGCTGACGTTCTGTGATTCTAATGTCGCAGCCATTACCGCATGGGCAGAAAACCTGCCGATGGCGAATACAGGTGAAGTCGCCAAAGCTCTGTTCAATGCCATCCGCGAAGTCAATCAGTGGGACACCAGCTCGACCAACCGCTTTAAAGCCGTTGAAGCTCTGCGTACAGCGCTCTACTCAACCACCCGCCTGTTAAGCAAACATTTTCTCCAGTCCGGTGACAGCCTGACTGAGCAACAGTGGCGTGTGGCGAATCTTCATCACGCCTTGCTGGAGCAACTGGCCATCGGCTACCGCATGGTCATCTCGAAAAAAGTTCAGTATCCGAAACGCACCGATAAAGCGACGCGTATTCTGACGGTGTCACTTTACAGAGCGATGACAGTGACGTCGGAAATCATTTTCCACGCCAGCATGCTGCACCGCCCGGTGCCGAACCGCTGCTGGCTTGATGTGAATCAGTTATACGTCATTGCTGAAGCACGCGGACTGCTGGATACCCGGGTCGAAAATCCTCACCTGGCCTACTCGGATAAGGCGACCATAAAAGACGCTTTTATCCGTATCCATCTTCTGGGTATTGCCCGCACACCCAGTCTGCGTCAGCAGGACATTGCCTACCTGTACCGGGCGACAGAACAGTGGGCGTATCTGGCTGAGATCAATGATGCGCACGACCAGGGCTCCCTGTTCACCATCGATCTGTTCGATGATAAGGCGGCCCGCTACCAGAATCATGTCAAAGACATCAGTCAAGACCGCCACCGCCGTCTGAATACGTCGTCGCTGGTTCAGGCTCTGAAATCCCGTCTTGCCAACCCTGAGCAGAGCAACGACGTTAAAGTACCCGATAACATCACGGATGTGGTGTTGAATCACGTCATCAAATGCTGGGGAATTCAGTGGCAACGCTCGTTCCGTCGTGACAAAGACAGCGACGAACTGACCATCTGCATTGGCATGACCGCCCTGCACTACTTCTGTTCTGAGCAGCAGGAATTCAAAGATGTTCTGCACGCGCTGAGTAAGCCGAAGGAAGAAGAAGAACAGGAAGAAATCTTCAGTCAGAAACGCAAAAAGACCGTCGATTATGACGTCTGGTCTGGTGGTTTTGATGTGGAATACCTGGAAGACGAACCCGAAGAGCTGACGCTCGAACAGGAGACTGAAGCCGAAGATCTGGTTATTCCTGAACCTGTTGCTCTGCACGACAGCTACCAGGTGCGCCTGATCAATATCAGCCCTGGAGGGTATGGCCTGCACTGGACCGGTAAACGTCCTAAGGCACTGCAACCCGGCGAACTGGTTGGTGTTCGTGAAAACAACAGCAGCAAGTGGTCCATCGGTGTCATCAGCTGGATGAACCATCCCCAGGCCGAAGGCGTGCAGATTGGCGTTGAACTGCTTTCACCCGGTGGAGAGCCTGCGGCGGCGCGTCTGCTCAATAAGAAAGGCCTCAATGATCAGCCTGTCCGCGCTCTGATTCTTCCGGAAATCGCCGCCATCGCTCAGCCAGTGTCCATTCTGGTTCCGCGCCTGCACTTCCGTCAGGGCAGCAAAGTCGAGATTTTTCATCCGTCCATCTCTGGTCGCTTCCAGCTGACGGCGCAGATGAAAGAAACCCACAGTTTCTGTCGTTTCCAGTTCCGCAAGCAGGATCTTCATCCTGATCAGACGTTATTGTCAGAAAATTCCGTTCCAGGGGATGAATTTGACACCATATGGAATAAACTCTGACGACTTCGTTATAAAAAAATGAACACATCGAATGTCTTTAACATCCGGCGAAACGCTGCATGTGCTGTTTCTGACAGCCACACTCAATCAGTCTGAAGATATCCTCAACCTGATCCGTAATTCGGGCACCCCCATTCGTGGACGTACCGTATCCAGCCACGAGGCGTTTTCACAGACGATACGCGAATCCCGTTGGGATGCCATCGTCGTCGACCCGGATCTCGATACCATTGAGTACCGCACGTTACTGAAACAACTGGCGCATCTGCAGCTCGATATTCCGCTGATCCTGATTCCTGAAAAGCTGACTCCGGAATGCCAGAACACGGCACTCAGTGAAGGGGCTGCGGCGGTGATTACTGCCAGTCACGGTGCCGCACTGATGCATACCCTGATCAACGAAGTTCAGCACCTGCGCGACAGGCACGCGATCCGTAAACTGGAAATCATGCTGCAGGAAGCCGAGCGCCGCAGCGAAACTCTGCTGCAGAACAGTGAAGAGCCTTTCGCTTATATCCAGGAAGGCATTCACATCTTTGCCAACCCGGCTTATCTGCGACTCTTCGGTATCGATGATGCGGATGAGCTGGACGGCATGCCAATGCTGGATATGGTGTCGGCGGATTCCCAGGCAGCTCTGAAAGACCTGCTGAAAACCACGGATGTTGCGACGTCACCCGAACTCGAATTTGTAACCCTGGAAGGCGAACCTGCGTTTTCTGCCACCACGGAGTTCAGTGCCATCCTCTGGGAGGGCGAAGAATGTCTGCAGATCAAAATCACTGGCATTCCCTCGACCTCCCCTGTAACCGAGCCTGAAGCAACAGATACGATCACTGCAGCAGAACCGGCATCAGCAGCTCTCTATTCTGAAACCTACATCCGTGAGCACCTGGAAAACGCCATCACTGCAGCCGTGATGCAGGGGCGTAAATCGGTATTGGTCTATCTGCTGACCCGGGCACGGACTGCACCAAGCCCGGAACAGCAGGCTCTGAATATTTCAGCGCTTATTTCAGGTCTCAGCCAGGCTGAAGGTGGGAACGCCCTGGCCGGAAGCATGAATGAAGGTGATATCGCCCTGCTGGTCGGTGTGCCTGAGGGTCAGTCTGCGACGGAACTGATGGAAAAAATCCGTGCTGACCTTGAGGCTCTTTTACCATCAGTTAACGGTGAGTACTGTGGTGGCCTGTCACTCATTAACCAGAACAGCCGTGCTGACATTGCCCTGCGCCAGGCTATGGATGCCGCCAGCCAGGCAACCCCGGCTGAGCCGCTGCTCTACTCTGAAAAGGTCGCAGCCAGCAGCGAATCGCAGCCGGATATGGAGTTTCTGCTGACCGAAGCGCTGGCCGAGAACCGCCTTAAGCTGATGTTTCAGCCGATGGTCAGCATGCGCGGTGATGAGAATGAGCATTACGAGGCCCTTCTCAGAGTCAATAATGGCCAGGAGGATATCTCCGTCGGTGAGTTCCTTGTTGGCAACCGCATCAGTGATGAACTGAAGTGCAAAATTGACCGTTGGGTGGTATTGAGTACCTGCCGCACACTGGTCCAGCAGGGTGCTCAGTCACGCCGAACCCGGGTGTTCATCAACCTGTGTGGCGCGTCGTTGGCCGACGATGGCCTGGTACCCTGGGTGCGAACAACCATCGCCAATGCCAAGCTCAGCCCTTCCAGTCTGGTACTGCAGATCGCTGAAGAGGACGCCAGCCGCCATACCGCCAAGGCGAAAAAATTCCTCTACCAGGTGCAGGCCAGCCAGATACTGTCATCCATTTCGCACTTCGGCTGCTCGCTGTCACATGAAGATCTGCTGAAAACACTGAAACTGGATTACGTGAAAATCGATGGCTCGTACATTCAGGAGCTGGCGGCGAATCCGGGTGAGTCGAAAGAACTGATGGCTCTGCTGAAAAAAGTGCATGAGTCAGAACGTATCAGCATCGTCCCATGCATTGAGAGTGCGGCGACCGTTTCGCGCATCTGGCAGTTCGGTATTCACTTTATTCAGGGATACTACGTGCAGGGGCCACTGTCGGCCATGTCGTATGACTTCAGTGAAGAAGCTGAGGAGCAGTAAGAAAGAAGTTTGCAGGGCGCTGTGAATCAGACGCCCTTACTGAGCCTGCAGGTTTGAATCCTGTCAGGATATATCGCGGTCGTGATAACCCAGCAGATACAGCACACCGTCTAATCCCATGTTCGAGATCGCATGGCGGGCGTTCTCTTTCACCAAGGGTTTCGCGCGGAAAGCAATGCCCAGCCCGGCAATCGATAACATAGGCAGGTCATTGGCACCGTCACCCACGGCAATGGTCTGCTCCAGCCGGATACCCTGTTCCGCCGCCAGCTCGCGCAGCAGTTCTGCTTTGCGCTGGCCATCCACGATACGTCCGGA
>JBPEXS010000029.1:0-6145 GCA_052031325.1 Thalassolituus sp.
GGGTTCATGCGCATATCCAGTGGGCCGTCTTTAAGAAAACTGAAGCCACGCTCAGCATCATCCAGCTGCGGCGACGACACACCCAGATCCAGCAGAATGCCGTCAACCTGTTCAATGCCCTCTGCCGCCAGCGCCTGCTTCATATCGGCAAAGCTGGCCTGCACGATGCGAAAACGAGCGTCTTCAGCCTCAAGGGCTTTGCCACTGGCAATCGCCAGAGGATCTTTATCAATGCCGAACAGGTGGCCTTTCTCAGACAGCTTGCTCAGCAGCAGGCGGCTATGACCACCGCGACCGAAGGTGCCGTCCACATACACCCCATCCGGATTGGTCAGGCAGCCGTCTACGGTTTCATGCAGCAGCACCGTGGTGTGGGCGAAATCGGTTTCCTGGCTCACAGTGAGATACTCATAACTTCGTCTGGCAGCTCATCGAGGTCGGTACCCATATCCAGGTACTCGTCACGACGCTCATTCCATTTCTGTTTGCTCCAGAGCTCAAACTTCTTGCCCTGCCCTACCAGCACGCTCTCTTTGTCTAAGCCCGCGTACTCGCGCAGCTCATTCGACAGCAGGATGCGGCCACTGCCATCCAGCTCCAGCTCATTGGCGTGGCCCACCATCAGGCGCTGAATACGGCGCGCAGCCTTATTAAAGGTCGGCAGTGCCTGCAATTTGGCTTCGATGATTTCCCACTCATTCACCGGGTAGACCAGAAGGCAGCGTTCTTCGGTATCAATCGTGACCACCAGACGCGACTCACACAGAACCGCCAGCTGATCCCGATACTTAGTCGGGATCGCCAGACGGCCTTTGGCGTCCAGGTTGATCGTATTGAGTCCTCGGAACATCACGGGTCCTGTGTATTTTCCTTCGGGTTGCCGGTTCAGGTGACGGGGTGTGGGTGTTTACTAACACCACAATTACCCACTTTCATCCACATTTCACCACTATAGAAACCAAAACACACCTTTGCAAGCTGGCAGAACGCCTGTTTCAGGCATTTTTGTCAGCAGGGACAAGGACTTAGCTCAAGTGGGGAAAAATGTGGGAAAAGGTGGAAAACAAAACCCGCAACGATCTGATGACCTGCGAGAGATACTTAAAGTAGATTATTAAGGTTAGTGGTCACTAGCGGACAATCTGGACATTTATGGCAAGTGAAGTGACTACTAACTAACAGACAGGCGTCTGTTTCGAGAGGTACTTTCAGCATAGGACAGACACTGCGTCGGTGCAATTCTCATTGCTGGGGGAACCCCCTGACCGTAAAATCAGTCAATCAGCGACATGCTCAGCCTCATACCCGGGCATGCACTGACTGAACCCCACAACACGGACTGCCATTCAGTTCCGATTAACCTGTTTCACTTCTGACCCGGACCCTATGATCGACATTCAACGGATCCAGACCCATGCGGAAACTATCCGCGACAACAAAGCCTTTGAGCTGTTTGTTGTCGGCGTGATCATCCTTTCTGCCTTGCTGGTCGGTGCCAAAACCTATTCTATCCCTTCACCGCTCGTCACTCTGATTCACTGGCTGGATATCGCGGTCACCCTGCTTTTTCTGTTTGAAATTGTGGTGCGCTTTATTGCCGACAACAACAAACGGCGTTTTTTCTTCAACGGCTGGAATGTCTTTGACACCCTGGTTGTGGTCGTCAGCCTGATTCCGATTGATAACAGTGAAATGGCGTTGATTGGCCGTCTTGTCCGGGTTTTCCGGGTTCTGCGGATGGTATCGATTATTCCTGAACTGCGAATGCTGCTAAATTCGTTGATGCGTGCATTACCGCAACTCGGTTATGTCGTTTTATTGCTGTTTATTATTTTTTATATTTACGCGGCAGTTGGCGCGACCTTTTTCTCAGAGATTAATGAAACACTCTGGGGGGATATCAGCATTTCCATGCTGACGTTATTCCGGGTCATGACGTTTGAAGACTGGACCGACGTCATGTACGAAACCATGGCAGTGTACCCCCTGTCCTGGATGTTTTATCTGTCGTTTATCTTCCTGACGACCTTTGCCTTCCTGAATATGGTGATAGGTATCGTGGTGAATGTACTGGAAGATGAGCACGCCAAAGAACGCGCAGAGCAGGACCGTGAAGACGGTAAAGCCACGCTGGATGATCTGCGTGATGAAATCACCGAACTCAAAGCCATGATCCAGAACCTCAGTAATCAGCAGGCGAAATAATGAAAAACCTTGTGATCAATTCCATGTTCAAAGGCTCACTGGTGGTACTGCCATTATTGGTCACGGCATGGTTGATCTGGTCGACCGTCAGCTGGCTGGACGAGCTGGGGCTCAAGCTGTTTTACCTGCTGCAGATTGAGCACATCGGCTTTCCCGGTCTGGGCCTGCTGATCATTATTATGACGGTATTTATGGTGGGGCTAATGTTTCAGTTCAACCCCATCAGCTGGCTGTATGACAAGCTGGAAAAAGCCCTGCTGAAAACACCCGTCATCAAAACCCTGTACGGCTCAGTGCGCGACTTTGCCAATATGTTTGATAAAGACAAACCCAAGGCCCAGAAAGTGGTTCTGGTGGATATGCCGAACATTGGCATTGTCACGGGTTTTATCACCAGCCAGAAAGTGCCAGAGCCCGTGCGGGAAGCCTGTGGCGATGATCTGGTACCGGTGTATCTACCGATGAGTTATATGATCGGTGGCTACACCACCTTCCTGCACCGCGACCAGCTGACCGAGGTAGACTGGTCGGTCGAAGAGGCCATGCGTTTCGCTCTGACGGCCGGTATTTCTCAGCACACCAGCAGCGAAAAGAAGCCCGAGATTATTATCCCGGGCGAGATTCCGGCAATGGAAGCCCGGAAATAACAGAGACTCTGAGACCGTTCATTACCAGCTCAGCCGGATAACGGTCTGCCCCATTGATGCTGAATTCAAAACCGAAGGTACGTGTCACCAGCAGACGCTGTTTACGCCATTTCAGCCGGGTATGATTCAGCGTCACGGTATCGTCCAGTAACTGCAGCTGCAGTTTTTTGCATTCCCGACGCAGATAGAGCATGGCCCTGTCCTGTGCCTGCCGCGACTGCAGCCAGATTTTCGCAATCAACATGGCCACTGCTGCCAGTACTACCCACACCAAAAGTTCCACACTTACCTCAACCTGTTCACAGTTACGTTCGCCCACACCCGGTCAGCGGCGCTATACTAGCGCACATTCTGAATCATCTGCGGAGCAAATCTCATGGCCAATCGCGCCTGCGCCTGTCACATCCTGGTCAAAACCCGCCCCGAAGCCGAAGCCCTGCTGGAAAAACTCAACAAAGGCGAAGCCTTCGACAAGCTGGCCCGCAAGCATTCCACCTGTCCGTCCGGCAAAGACGGCGGTTCACTTGGCGAATTCAGCCGAGGTGATATGGTAAAACCCTTTGACGATGCGGTATTCAAAGGCCCCCTGCTGGAAGTGCAGGGCCCGGTCAAAACCCGCTTTGGCTGGCACATCATCAAAACACTGTACCGCCAGTAAGCCACGCACAACAGCAACACATTTTCCCGTTTATCTTACTGCCGCAGTTTCAGGCAGGTACCAGAGGTTTTCATGGCCGACATCGGACTTTTTCACACCCTGACTGTTCTCGATATTGAAGAACGCGGTCTCTATCTGGATGACCAGGAAGGCGGCCGCCTGCTGCTACCACGGCGCCAGATGCCCGCAGACGTTGCCGTCGGCGACGAGGTCAAAGTGTTTGTCTATCTCGACTCTGAAGACCGCCCCATCGCGACCACACTGCGCCCGAAAGCCAGCTTACATCAGGCCGCCCTGATGGACGTCGCCGATGTCACCAAAGTCGGTGCCTTTATGAAATGGGGACTCGCCAAAGATCTGTTCGTGCCTTTTGCTGAACAGCAGAACCGCATGGAGCCCGGCAAGCAGTACATCGTCTACGTCACCACCGACAACACCGGTCGCCTGATCGGCTCCAGTAAACTGAACCGCTTTATCAAAGACGACCTGACGACCGCCTGGCCCGGAGCAGAAGCGCCTCTGACACAGGGCGATAAAGTGAAACTGCTGATTACCGGCCGCACCGACATCGGCTACAAAGCCGTGGTCAACGACACCTGGTGGGGCGTACTGCACGAAAGCCAGATTCATAAAGCCATCCGCCCCGGCCAGCGCATGGACGGTTACGTACGTCGTATCCGCGAAGAAGACCAGCGTATTGACCTGTCACTGGAACCCCTGGGACACACCCGTGCCGACCCGGTAGCCAAACAGATTCTGAAAAAACTCGAAGACTCCGCAGGTTTCCTCAGCATGAGCGACCGCAGCCCAGCTGACCTGATCGAAATGCACTTCGGCATCAGCAAGCGCGCCTTCAAAATGGCCATCGGCAAGCTGTTCAAAGAGCGTAAGATCGTCATTCTAGAAGACGGCATCTGCCTGCCGGACCACCCCGCTGCCAGTGCAGGCAAAGACAGAGTCAGCTCGTCCGAAGGTAAGAAGCTGCGTGCCCGCAGCGCCCAGCCGAAAGGCCAGCGCCCGGCGAAGGCAGAGACAAAAGCCGAGCCTGAAAAGCCGGCGACGAAGAAGGTCCGTTACCGCAATCCTAAGAATCAGAAAAGCCCGACGCTGAAGCTGAAAAAGTGAGTCTCAGAGACGGGCATAGCCGGTAAGTGTAAAGGCGTTGCGAAGCACAACATGAAGCGGTAAGTTTTGGGTGTAGCAACGCTTTTATGTACCCCATCAAGAGGATGCCTCATGCCTGAAGACAATAAAAACCAGCCGCAAGCACAGGACACCAACTGGGACGACATCTCGTTTCTGGATGATATGGAGCTGGGGGAGATTGATCCTGAGTCGTATCAGGAGCAGGAGGATGATGGGTGTGAAGGTGGGGCGTGTAAGATTTGATTCAGCTCATACTCCATATTCTGTGACCTGAAAGCAGGCTCAAAACTACACTAATAGTTTTAAGCCTGCCGAATAGTTTCAATTATCTGCGAGATCTTTCCTTTGAGATCTCAGCTGACTAAGCCTATCTCTCTCGTTATCCATTAAAGCCTGATACTTAGCTGTTACAGCTGTCATCTCACCTGAGATGCTGGTTTCCCACTGCGCCCCAGCAATATTATTATTCGCGCGTAGCTTCTTAGCTTTTAAGGCAGCAATTTCACTGTCCATCTGTCTAGAGTAGTCCCGGATCTTCTTTTCCGATTTATCAATATCGCGATCTAATTGTCTTCTCCGGTTATCTTTACCTAATTGATCTGCTAACTGCAGTGGATTGTAGTCATAACCTGACGACGATGTGATTGATTCCGTCTCATATTTCTGTGAGTGCTGTTTTTGACTCTCTGAACAAGGCTTATCCTGAAATGACTTCTTTCCACTTGAGTCAGTGCAAACAAAATATGAACCGGCTGAAGATGGAATTGCGGGCAGAAGTAAAAGGGCAAAGATAAGATATTTCATGGGACATCCTGTCAAACGTTCTTACTACCAAAGTAACTTATTATTTTGAAGAAAACTAAGTTTCTTTCATCATTGTCTATATCGCTCCTGGGAGGAAGGCATGGGGACGCCTAGTCCCGACCGGCGCTAGCCCACCCCAGGTGTGCCTGCCCAGCCTGCTTCGCGCTTTTCTGGGCCTTGTATCCTCATTTATTCATAACTTACCGGGTACACCCACACAGGACGTCCATGTCCTGCGTGGCCTTGCTCGGCGTCCTGCCTCACACCCCTCTCGTTATTTCATAAATTCGTCGGCCCCAGAGGCGCAGTTCAACCAGCTACTTTGTCCGCCAAATAAACATCACTGGGGGCCTTTACGAATACCTGAAATGTTCAGTGAATCAGGTAGCAATGTTAAGGCCCCCAGTGCTTACATTCTCAGGTAGGTGTTTCTGGTTTTAGGTACGCCTATTGCGAGTCACAGAAGGCAAAGATGAACAGGTCAGAGGAACATGGATGTTTGACGGGGACGCCTAGTCAGGCATGGCGAGATTGAGTGACGCAACCCGGGAGTTCCACCCGGGCAAAAAATCGCCAGGGAAACAGCCCGGCCTCACCCCATGGTCATAATCGCCTTACGGAAACGGCTCAGGGAAAATACAAACAGCAGGCTACCGATAACCGCCAACACCAGAAACTGCGGCCA
>JBPEXS010000290.1:0-13055 GCA_052031325.1 Thalassolituus sp.
AGTGTTGCTCCGGCTCAGGCCGCCGAGCAGAACCCGCTGAACATTGTGATGCAGGAGACTTTCTCCGGCACCGTGACCAAGCAGCAGGCCATCGACATCATCGAATCCGTATACGGCCCACTCGACAGCCTGCCAGCCGCCAGCTGGATGCAGATGAGCGATGAAGAACGTGCGTCTTACCGCGAAATGATGTCTGCCATCGACAGCTTTCTGGAATTGCAGAATATGTCACTCGATAAAGTGATGGCGAGCTACGACAACACCGACTTCAGCGCAGTGACTGACTGGCTGGTGGTTGCCCTGATCGTGATCCTGTTTGCCGGCCCGCTGGTATTCTCAGAAATGCTCAGCACCGTGACCGGATTTACCAACAAAGGCCGTGTTTAATTACGGCCTGATTCATCAAGGTACAATTTATCAAGGTACAAAGGTAAAGGAACATTAACGATGTTTTTTAAGGGGAAAAACATGCAGTTTAAATTATTGATCAGTCTGCTTTTTATTCCGGCACTGATGATGTCGCCGGTCCAGGCTGAAGAAGTTTCATCTACAGCTGCCAGTGTGGAAGAAATGGAGCCGGTTACCAGCGCTGAAGACGCTGAGGAGCAGGTCGAAGAAGAAACGGTTGTGCGACTTAAATTTAATGATGACGAAGAGCACAGCCATGCAGAAGAAAAATTCGCCTTAGGTATTCTCAAAACCGTCGCGATTTCACTCGAGAGTATTCCTGAATCCATTCAGGCCGATATGACCGAAGAAGAGCGTCAGAATCTTGAGAAGGCCATTGCCGAAGTCGAAGCACTGTCACGGGAAAAAGAGCAGAAGCTGAAAGACGCAGAGCACAGTGAAAAACGCGAAGTGGTCATTCATGGTGGTGGCCTGGGTGGCAGCATCGATGTGGTGGGGCTGGTTGCTGTACTGCTGATTTTCGGTTCGCCGGTACTGATCGTCTTCATCATCTCTTATAACCGTCGTCGTAAGCGCGAAATGGTCCATGGCACCATCGATAAAATGATCGAGATGGGTCAGGAAGTCCCGGTCGAAATGCTCGACGCTCTTGATAAAGGCGATGGTGCCAAACCCACGGCTCAGAAAGCGTACGTCAATATTGCCATTGGTCTGGGTGCGGGTATCGCGCTGATGAGTCTGGCGGGTGCTGATGTTGCCACTCTGGCGCTTATTCCACTGTTTATTGGCCTGGCTCAACTGCTGGTCAGCAAGCTTGAGAAAGACAAAGCCGAATAACGCACTGCACTGATTGCAGAGCCGCAGTACACAAGAAAAAACAAAGTAGCAGAAGACCGGCCCCACAGAGTGGGGCCATTATGGGGGAAAGGCGTTGGGACCGAGTGACGAGGAGCTGATCAGCCGGGTGCAGAAGCATGACAACCGTCATGCCTTCGCCGTGCTGGTACGACGCTACCAGTCTGAAATCCGGAATACTCTGCGCCGTTTCACCAAAGGGGATGAGGCGCTGGCGGATGACCTGTCGCAGGAAACCTTCGTCAAAGTGCACCGTTACATTGGCGAATTCCGGGGTGACAGCAGCTTCCGCACCTGGCTGTATCAGGTGGCTTACCGTTGCTTTCTGGATGATAACCGCAAGCATCGCCCAGATACCGAAGAAGTCGCTGAGCACCATCTGGTGACCGAGCAGCCACACGAAGGCGATGCCTTTATGCGCGATTTTGACCGTGCCATGGCCATGCTCAGCGAAGAACAGCGACAGGCGGTGCATTTCTCTCTACAAAGGGGATTTGCACACCCGGAAATCGCTGACATAATGAATTTACCCATCGGCACAGTGAAAACGCACATACTGCGTGGCAGGAATAAACTGCAGGAACTGTTGTCAGAATGGCAGGAGGACAGCTCAGATGAATCAAAATGATCTGCACGATGAAATGAACGGCACCGACGACTGGCTGGCAAAAGCCATGCAGCGTCAGGAGCGTTACATCGCTGATGATGGCTTCACCGACAGCGTGATGGCCAGCCTGCCTGCGCTTGAAAGCCGCACCATTACTCACGCCGAACCGGTTTCCGGCAAGCATGAATGGATCGTTCTGGCGGCTGCAGGTGCAGCGGCTGCGACCGTTGCGGCCTTTTTCCCACTGATGCCGTTTGTGGATCTTATCACCGCCTCAGCGCGTATCCCTATGATTGCCTGCGGTGCTGCTGTGGCAGCCGGTGCTCTATTCTGCGCAACCACTATGATGCGCAAAGCGCTGTAGCCCAACTCTGCTTTACAGAAATCCCGGGCTTGTCCCGGGATTTTTTTTGCCCGTCAGTTGAAGGAGAAATAACGTGGCTGAAATCACCATCAGAGCCTCTAACCCGCAGGATGCCATAGCGCTGCATGCCATGATGCAGGACCCGAAAGTCTATGCGGCGACGCTGCAGGTACCGCATAACGCTCTGTCTTTATGGGAAAAGCGTTTGCAAGACGCCGATGACAACGACCTCATCCACAGCCTGGTTGCTGAAGTGGATGGTGCCTTTGCTGGTCACGCCACCCTGATGCGTGAGAAAAACCCACGGCGCAAACACGTGGCGTCATTGGGTATTTCCGTAGCTGCAGAGTTTCAGCGACAGGGTGTCGGTCGCCGTCTGATGCAGGAGTTGCTGAACCTGGCGGACAACTGGCTGAATCTGCACCGGATTGAGCTGGAGGTGTTTGTCGACCATAGCGGCGCCATTGCTCTGTACGAGTTGAGCGGCTTTGTGCGTGAAGGTATCGCCCGTGACTTTGCCTTTCGTGACGGGCGTTATGTGGATGCCGTGTTGATGGCGCGCATCCGCCCAGACTGATGGTCTCTGAAGCGGCAGGAGCCAAACCTGTCTGCACCGCCAGTGGCTTATGGGTAGAGCCACTGGCTGAATACCGGAGAGCCAGGGTCGTCTTCTTCACCCCAGTCGAACCAGATATGACCGATAGCACCGTGTCCGTCAGAGTAGAGTGAATCCCAGACATCAGAAACACCAAACATATAATGGGGTGTTTCAATCAGGTCGCTCCAGACTCCCCCGGTATCCAACAGAACAAACGCCGCATCATCGTAATTCTGCAGATCAAACAGCATCAGTATCCGGCCATCCTGAAGGCCAGCCACACGAGCGCGGTTTTCACGGATGTAATTGACTCCGGTGGCGGTGTAAGTGCCGGGTGAAGACGAAAACCACTGACCGGCTTCATCAATACGATAAAGAACCGGCGTAGACTCCATCGTATCCAGGTCAACATGAAAGTAGGTGCCCAAAAACCGCTGTGCATTTAAATCGTTGACGGCATAAAGGTAGTAATACATGGCGTCGCTATCATCGTCGATGCGATCAATGCGAGTGGATTCTTCCCAGCGGCCACCGTAAGCGCGAACCCCCAGCAGGTCCACTTTCTGACCAGGCCATTGCCACAGGGGCTGGTGCGGCACCAGAAGGGCGACTTCACCGGAAGGGTCCTGAGCCATTTTTAATGTCAGATCATTCGTCACATGGCCCGTCAGATAAGGACTGATGTGCCTGACCTGATGGGACGTGTCAGCCCAGACTCCGGTGGCCAGTTCGTAGACCCAGGTGCGCAACACCCCCGGCTGACGCAGTGCGGGTGACGGGTTTTTGGTCAGGGCTGATGCGTAAAGTGTCTCTCCGTCCGGAGCGGCCACGACATTCATCATATAGAAGAGATTGCCAGCCTCCCTTAAGGTATCCAGTGGTGTTTCCTGCCAGGCTCCGGTCTGGTGGTCGCGTTTAAGGGCAAAAGCAAAATAGTCGCCCGCCACCACATGCAGATCACCATTGGCATCGAAAGCCCCCTGAAAATACTGATAAAACTCATCGCGACTGTCAGCGAGTTCTGGGCCACTCCAGCCGGTTTGAGGATCATAAAGCAGCACTTCCAGATCGTACGGGCCTTCTCCGATTGTTCTTATCAGTACCGCCAGCTTACCGTCCGGGCCAACCACCCGGTGGGACATAATGGGATTACCCAATGTCTGGGGCAGTAATACAGGCTCAGACCATGAGCCGGATACAGAGTCGGACTGATACACATAGCCGTTTGGTTTATCAGAGTATTCGCGCTGGAAGATGGTGTAAGTTCCATCGCTGGCCATGTGATTATCCAGGTTCTGGCCTTCTGAATAGTAAACAGTCTGGATTGGGCTTTCGGTGAATGTAGCCTCAGCCGTGGTGACGGTCGCTGCTGGTTGTGAGTCTTTTCCGATAAAGCTTCCATCCGTCAGGCGGAGACGTTGACCATCAGACAGCACCACTTCTTCACCTTCCGTGTGGTAGGTCAGTGCCTGCCCTTTGAGGTTGTGCACTTTCCAGAGAATGTGCTGATCCGGATTCATGGCGGTCAGTGTGCTGCCTTCCCATGCGAGCGTCAGTGCACGGGGAGCAGCGGCAACCTGAAGGCTCAGCAACAAAGCCACGACACCGGGTAAGCACAGTCGGGTAGATCTGAAAGCGTTCATATGGATTCCCTTTTAGTTGGTTCGCGTCCAGATTCTTATATTGATCTGCTTTACAGAGAATGCCCTGATCTCAGTCACAAAATGGCCGAGTAACGAGTCGGGCTGCGTAAAAAGCGCACCAAGTTGACGAATTATTGTTCAATCAATAGCGGAAGGAAGTGGTGTGTCCTGAGCGCTGAGCGACGCTTATCTGCAGAAGAATGGCAGGAATATCATTCTGAATGCGCCGACACTGGAGGCTTGCGGTGGTTTCCTCTCTGTTCCTCAAAGCCGACTGCGTATACTGACCGGGTAGTCAACAATTGAGGATTCCCGCATGCTGGAGCGGCTGTTTAAATTATCGGCTTCCGGGTCGAATTTCCGCACCGAGGTGATCGCCGGTATCACCACTTACCTGACCATGGCCTACATCATCTTCGTGAACCCATCGATTCTCGAAGCTACGGGTATGGATAATGGTGCGGTATTTGTCGCTACCTGTCTGGCGGCGGCGGTCGGCTGCTTCATTATGGGTTTTGTTGCCAACCTGCCGATTGCACTGGCACCGGGTATGGGGCTTAACGCCTTCTTCACCTATGGCGTGGTATTGGGCATGGGCTACACCTGGCAGGCGGCATTAGGCGCGGTATTTTTCTCGGGCGTGATCTTTATTCTGCTGAGTTTATTCCGCATCCGCGAATGGCTGATCAATGCGATTCCAAACACGTTGAAAAAAGCCATTGCCGCGGGTATCGGCGCGTTTCTGGCGCTAATCGCACTGAAGAATGCAGGCATCGTTGTCGATCACCCAGCCACGCTGGTGAGCATTGGCGACATGCACGAGTTTGGCGCTTATATGGCCGTCGCGGGTTTCTTTCTGATTATTTTATTCGAGCGTCTGCGACTGCCGGGTGCCGTGCTGTTAGCGGTTCTGGCTGTTACGGGCATTGCGTTGTTTACCGGTAATGTCAGCTACAACGGCATTATGTCTGCCCCACCCAGTATTGCCCCGACCTTCCTGCAGCTGGATTTAGCTGCAGCGTTTGATATTGCCATGATCAGCGTAATTTTCGCCTTCCTGTTTGTGGATCTGTTTGATACCGCAGGGACCTTGATTGCTGTCACTGAAAAAGCCGGACTCAACGATAAAAACGGTGATATGCCGCGTTTGGGTAAAGCCCTGCTGGCCGACAGCTCAGCAACGGTTGCTGGTTCTCTGCTGGGTACCTCAAGCACCACCAGTTACATCGAAAGTGGCTCGGGTGTTGCCGCTGGTGGCCGTACCGGGTTGACCGCTGTTGTCGTGGGTATTCTGTTTCTGCTGAGCACCTTCTTTGCGCCATTGGCGGGTATGGTGCCTGCGTACGCGACGGCGGGTGCGATTTTTTATGTCTCCGTCATCATGCTCTACACACTGGGTGACATCGACTGGAACGACCTGACCGAGGCTGCGCCTGTGGCGGTGGTCTTGCTGATGATGCCGCTGACGTTCTCGATTGCTGAGGGTATTACCCTTGGGTTTATTACCTATGCGGCGGCGAAGGCGTTGGGTGGTAAGGCGAGTGAGGTGAGTCTGACGACGTGGATTATTTCTGGAGCCTTGTTGTTGAAGATGGTTTTTGTGGGGTAACGGGGGACTGGCCTGTTTCATTTTGTGAATCCGTCATTGCGAGCGGTAGCGAAGCAATCCAGATAGAAGGGTTTTAGTTCCGCTTTTGGTTTGAAGGGAAACATAGGTCCTGCCCGGTTTTAATCAATACATTTTCCATCGCTCCCTGGGGGACTGCATCCCCCGGGCACATGCCCGTCCCCCTGCTTCGCGCTGTGTTCCTCGCTGTTTCACGTCTTTCTGCAAACTCACAACGACCACGGGGCAATTCGGCGTCCTGCCTCAGTGCCCCTGACAGAACATCCTTGTTCTGTCGGTCTACTCGTTTTTGAAAGCCGTGGCTCGCAACAGGCGCCCCAAAACCAGCTTCTCCGTGAATATACTTACAGCACTGGGAGCCTTTCCTCCCTTTTTAAAATTGACCGTCATCCCCGAGCAGTCGGGGATTTAAATATCGTAAAGGCCCCCAGTGATTTTCATTTGATGAGAATCGTAGCTGGTTGAAAGTGCGCCTCTGGGGCCGACGAATTTCTGAAATAACGATAGGGGGGCGAGACAGGACGTCGAGCAAGACCGCGCAGGACAGGGACGTCCTGTGTGGTCGTACCCGGCAAGTTATGAAGAAATAAGGACACAAGGCCCAGAAAAGCGCGAAGCAGGAGGGGAGGCCCGCGCCGGGAGGATGCCGTCCTCCCAGGAGCGATACACCAACATTAGTTTATAAATCCAAGCAGCTTGGCAAGTTGAGCAAGTAGTCGCGCCGGTCGGGACTGGGCGTTACCTTGCAGTCCTCCCAGGAGCGATAAAACCGATATTAATTATCAAACAATCCAGCTTGGTTCGCGAAGTAGGCTGGACCGGAACACCGGGGACGTGCATGTGCCCGGGGGATGCAATCCCCCAGGGAGCAAGGAAAGAATCAAAATCTCAATCTCTTCTTGCCAGAATACCAAAATCAGATCTTTCAATCTGGATTGCTTCGCTGACGCGCGCAATGACGGAATTTTAAACAACGTAATTTATTAAGAAGCCTCACCCCGCATCTTCATCTCCCCCGGTAACACCGTATTCAACACAATCGCCGCTAACCCCGTCGTCGTCACCGCCGAACTCAACAGATTCTTCACGATCTCCGGCATCTGCCCCAGCAAGCCATCCACATTCGCAGCACCCAGCCCAAGACCAAAAGACACCGCCATAATCAGCATGGACCGGCGATCCATATCGACCTCGGCAAGTATGCGGATGCCCGCAGCGGCGACGGTGCCGAACATCACCAGAGTCGCGCCACCGAGAACCGGTTTAGGAATTAACTGCAGGAAGGCACCAATCTGTGGCAGTAAACCCAGCAGCAGTAAAATACCGGCCACCCAGAAGGCGACGTAACGGCTGGCGATTCCGGTAAGCTGAATAACGCCGTTGTTCTGGCTGAAGGTGGTGTTGGGGAACGTATTAAAAACCGCAGCAATTAACGAATTAATACCGTCAGCCAGTACACCGGCCTTAATGCGTTTGCGGTAGATGTCGCCGGTGATGGGTTGGCCCGACACCATGGACGTTGCGGTTAAGTCACCGGAAGACTCAATCACGGTAATCAGATAAATCAGGGCGATGGGAATAAACGCCTGGAGGTCAAAACTGAAGCCATATTTAAACGGCACCGGAATCACAAACCAGTCGGTGCTCTGCATACTGGCGAAGTCAACTTTACCCATAGGAACCGCAATCAGAAATCCGACCGCCAGACCGATAAAAATTGCGCCGGAGCGTAGCAGGGTATTATTACTCTGATTCAGCACAATAATGAGTAACAGCACACCCAGACCGAGACCGAGGTTGGTGTAGCTGCCCATATCTTCAGCGCCGAAGCCGCCGCCTAAGTCGGTCATGCCCACATCAATCAGGCTGAGGCCAATGGTGGTGATGACGATGCCTGTGACCAGGGGGTTCACAAAGGTTTTTAACTTGTGCAGAAACTGACTGAGGAATATTTCGATAAAAGCGCCGAAAAAACATACGCCAAAAATCAGACTGAGAATGTCTTCATTGCCTCCGCCGTCTGCTTTGGCGATAAAGCCAGCAGCAAGTATCGCTCCTAAAAACGCAAAGCTGGTGCCCTGCAAGGCCATTAAGCCGGATCCTACCGGGCCAAAACGACGCGCCTGAATAAAAGTGCCCACCGCAGAAACGATCAGCGACATACTGATGAGATAGGGCACATCACTGCCAAGGCCAAGCACACCACCGATAATCAATGTTGGGGTGACGATACCCACAAAACTGGCCAGCACATGCTGCAAGGCTGCAAAGAACGCGGCGGGTGCGGGTGGGTGGGCATCGAGGCCATAAATCAGATCGGTGGTATCGGCTGCAACGGCACCGGACTGTACAGTCTCTGAAGCGGTTGAGGGGGAGGAGGGTGAATCGGACATGTGCTTCCCTGATAACTCGTAGAGCAAACCTGAGTTACTAGCAAATTCCTGACCATATGGTTAGCTTTGGCGTGGCAGGGGCTGTCGCGGGTTACGGCACCTGACTCCGCCTTGAATAGGTGCCATTGTCCCTGTTCTGCCCCTTGATTGGGCATGATCTGGACCTGATACCGCGAATTCTGGAACCCGGGCGAAGCTGTATGTGTCTTTCTATAATGAAATATCTACAAAACAGGCATAGGTGAAGACCTGTTCTCATTTTCATTTTTGAATAAGATCGACCGGAGTGACTATGACCAATACAACATCCAAATTGCCCAGCACACATCAGGCGAAAGATCATCGTACAGAAAGTATGCCGTACCGTAACTGGACGCCCTGGCTGACGCTGGCCGGGACACTGCCCTTCGTGCTACCTGCATTGTGGCTGACCATCGGCTGGAGCTGGACGATACTGGGTGATGCACACATTCTGCTGACCACTTATGGCCTTCTGATTGTGTCGTTTATGGCGGGCAGCCAGTGGGGGATTCATCTTAAACGCACAGACGGCTGGTCGCGTTTTTTACCGGTATTTACCAATGTGATTGCCCTGTTGTGCTGGTTCAGTTTTCTCCTGTTGTCCTTCAACGCGCAGATGTGGGTGCTGGCACTGAGCTTCACTCTGTTATGGCTGGTGGATTTGAAACTCTGGCAGGAACACATCATCACCAAGGGCTATATGGCCGTGCGTACCGTGGCCAGTGTTATCGTGGTATTTTCATTGTTGCTGGCTGCCGGGGCGGTGTAACCCCGGAGCTGCCCCCCCACATAATCGACAGGGAATTTCCCTATGATGACACTGATCTCCGGAACCGATTCAACCTGGTCTCTGCGTGCCTGGCTTTGTGCCAGAATTGCCGGATTCAATCCTGACGTGATCCGCATTGATCTGACCGCAGCAGATTATAAAACGGAGATTCTGACGTATTCTCCGGTGGGGCTGGTGCCAGTCTGGCTGGAGGGAGATCGGGTGATTCACGACTCGTTGGCTATCACCGAGTACCTTAACGAGATCAGTGGCGGCGGGTTGTATCCCTGGGACACAGGTGAACGCGCACTGGCACGCAGCCTGTGTGCTGAGATACACTCGGGTTTTGCAAATGTCCGTGAGCAATGTTCGTTTACCCAGCGGGAAGTCCCGCCCTTACAAGCCAGCGGCGAGGCGATCAGAAAAGAACTGCAGCGGATCACTGATATTTTCGCTCAGGCGCAGGGACCCTTTATGTTCAGCGAGCCTACCGCTGTGGATGCCTTTTACGCCGTGTTAGCAAAACGGCTGAGTCACTATGGCGTAGTGCTGGAGGGTAAGGCTGGGGCGTATCAGCAAAGCCTGAAAGACTGGCCGTTACTGGCAGAGGCTTTCGAAAAATCCGTTATCTGACCTTTTAAAGTAACCTTTTCAGGTGGGTTGATATCGGTTTTTCATGTTCCGCAGAAGGTGCGGATCACCGCTTCTTCCGGCTGCGGTGGTTTCTGATAATCATCAAACTCTGCTAACTCTTCGTATGGTTTTTCCAGTGCATTCAGCAGTTTTTCAAACACCGAATAATCTCCACCTTCAGCAGATTTAATGGCTTCGGCGACACGGTGATTTCTTGGAATAATCGCCGGATTATTCTTCAACATTAATTCAGAAGCCGCAGCAGGATCTATGTTGTTTTTATTCAGTTGTTCCAGCCACTGATCCAGCCATGCATTCAGTTCATCACGTACGCTGTTACCCTGAAAGACCGTAATTAACTCCAGCACAGGTGCACGATCCTGAGTGACAGGTACGTGAGATAAACGGCGGAAGAACAGGGTGAAGTCGATTTCGCCACGCTCCAGGATATCCAGCAGCTGCTGCCTCATTGGCTGATGGCCTTCATGCTCGTGAGTGAGCCCCAGCTTACCGTTAAAACCGTCACGCCAGGCGCTTTCGTACATGTCCGGATACTCTTTTAGTACGGCACTGGCTTTGGCGATGGCTTCTTTCTGATCGCTGTCGAACAGGCTCAGCATAGGCTCAGCCAGTCGCGCCAGATTCCACTGACCAATGGCCGGTTGGTTCTGATACGCATAACGACCCTGGCGGTCGATGGAGCTGAACACCTGCGCGGCGTGGTAGGTGTCCATAAAGGCACAGGGGCCGTAATCAATGGTTTCGCCGCTGATGGTCATATTGTCGGTGTTCATCACGCCGTGAATAAAACCGATATTCATCCATTTTGCGATCAGCTCAGCCTGACGCTTGCAGACCGCACGGAATAACTGCAGATAACGGTCATCGGCGGATGTATCTATGTCTGGATAATGGCGTTCGAGAATATGATCAGCCAGTATTTTCAGACCGTCAGCATCGCCGTTCAGAGCCAGAAACTGAAAAGTACCGACGCGGATATGACTGGCGGCCACACGGGTAAATACCGCACCGGGTTCGAGCCGGTCGCGTACGACTTTCTCACCGGTACTGACCAGAGCCAGAGCACGGGTTGTCGGTACACCGAGCGCGCTCATAGCTTCGCAGAGAATGTATTCACGCATGGCCGGGCCTAGCGGCGAACGGCCATCCCCCATACGTGAAAACGCCGTCGTACCCGCACCTTTCAGCTGGATATCTTTGCGCTGGCCATGGATGTCGATGAGGTCGCCAAGCAGAATAGCGCGGCCGTCTCCTAAGGTTGGATTGAGGTTGCCGAACTGGTGGCCGCTGTACGCCATGGCCAGAGGGTCGGCCCCGGCAGGAATGGTATTACCGCCAAACACGTCAGCCAACTCTTCGTCACTGATACCTTCAACATCAAAACCCAGCTCCGCTGCGAGTAAATGATTGAATTTCTGCAGCACCGGCGCTTTAACCGCGGTAGGTACTTCACGGCGGAAGAAGTTTTCGGGCAGCGTTGCATAAGCGTTGCTGAAAGGAATCTGCAGAGACATAAGCATCAGGCCGTTTTGGGCGTTGGTTTCGACATGGCCAATCATCATAGGCCTGTGTACAGATCATGAACAGAGTGGCAGGCTGGTGTCATGCCTTGGGTTTGTGTGATTTCTGATCAGTAAAGTGTTGCTCTGTGATACGGCGCACGCTATCGGCATTCGTGAATAACAGTTCTGCAAACGCCCGTCAGGTCAGGAAGGTCAGTCGTGTGTTTATTTGAGTGAGGCAGGCTTGATTAAGGCCGGCCTGATTGAGAGAGAAGCGCAAATCCGCGACAATAGAGCACTTTGTTCAACACCCGCAGGGAACCGCCACCTATGACCACCCGCATCGCCATCAATGGCTTCGGCCGTATCGGACGCTGCGTGTTACGCACTCTGTACGAGAATGGCTATTGTCAGGATCTGCGGGTAGTGGCCATCAATGAACCTGCCGACATCGACTCCGTCAGCTACATGCTGCGCTACGACAGCACCCACGGGCGCTTTCATGGCACCGTCACCAAACGCGATGATAACCACCTGCTGATCAACGGCGACCCGGTGGAAATCACCCATCATGCCGACCTCAGCAGCCTCGACTGGACGCCGCATGCACCCGATCTGGTGCTGGAATGTTCCGGCCAGATCCGCAGCCGTCAGGATGCCGAGATTCATCTGCATGCCGGTGCCGGTAAGGTACTGGTGTCTAACCCCGCCGACAGCGCTGTCGATAAAACCGTGATTTTTGGGTTTAACCATCAGGACCTGACGGCGGAAGACCGCATCGTCTCCAACGGTTCCTGCTCGACCAATGCCCTGATTCCGGTGCTGAGCCTGGTCGACGCCGCCTGCGGTATCGAAGCCGGAGTTACCACCACGATTCACTCGGCGATGAGCGATCAGCCGGTGCTGGATGCCTATCATTCAGACCTGCGCCGCACGCGTTCGGCGGTACAGAGCATGATTCCGGTGGATACCGGTCTGCCACTGGGTATTGAGCGCCTCATGCCGCACCTGCAGGGCAAGATCCAGAGCCTGCACATCCGTGTGCCGACCATCAATGTGTCCGCTCTGGACATCAGTCTGCAGCTGACGCGTGAGACCAGCGCACAAGCCATCAATGAATTGCTACAATCCGCCACCGAAGGTCAGTACAGCGGCATTCTGGGTATTACCCACGAGCCTCATGCCTCGGTGGACTTCAATCACGACCCACGTTCCGCGGTGGTGGATGCCACCCAGACCCGGGTCAGCGGCGGCCGCTTGCTGAAACTGCTGATCTGGTTTGATAACGAATGGGGCTTTGCAAACCGCATGCTCGACACCGCCGTGTGTCTGCGCTGAACCAACTGACTAAACGACTGCTTACGCTGGCTATTACTGAGGAAATCACATGCCTGTTTTGAAGATGACTGACCTGGACCTGAAAGGAAAACGCGTTCTGATCCGTGAAGATCTCAACGTACCGGTGAAAGATGGCAAGGTCACTTCTGACGTCCGTATCCGTGCATCGCTGCCAACCATCGAGCACGCGCTGGCCGCCGGTGCCAAAGTCATCGTCATGTCGCACCTGGGTCGTCCGACCGAAGGCGAATACGCTGAAGAATTCTCCATGAAGCC
>JBPEXS010000291.1:0-6464 GCA_052031325.1 Thalassolituus sp.
AAACGGGCATCACTTTACGGATCAAAGTACTGATTTAATAAGCCAAATCAGGCCAGGAAAATGAACGGATCTTATTCGTAGAAAACGGCTGAAATACGTACGGTAAAAATAAACCCCGGCAAAAGCCGGGGGATAGAATCACGCTCTTAAAACGCTGAAATTTCAATCAGAGACAGAATAGTCAATAACGTAAACCGCACCGCCATCTTCCAGCGCATCGTCTGCTATGGCATCACCCGTCACCAGCTGTTCGCCGGTGCTGTCTATCGCCATATGAAAGCCGAATAAATCTTCCCATAAACCTTCGCCGTCGGAATAAAAGCGACTGACCTCCGTCCAGACACCGTTATCCCTTACAAACTCGATCAGAACTCCCGGGGTGGATTCATACCCAGAAAGCACAGCCCTATCGCCAGCGAGTGCCACATCATTGCCCAGCAAGCGTGTGTCATAGTCTTCGGCGTAAAACACGGTTCCTTCCGTCCACTCCCCATTTTCAAAGACAAACTCGTACGTATTACCGTCGATGCCGTAATACGAGAAGGTTGTATCTGCCACCATAACGGTATCACCGCTGATATCAGCTTCGGAACCAAAATAGAAAGGATATTGGACATTTGTTGAGACCAGTTCGGCTTCCTGCGTCCAGACGCCATCCACACGCTGGTATACATAGGCTTTACCGTCCTGATAGCCGGTATTGTAATGTGGCGCTGTGATTACTGCCCGGTCACCGTCTACTCTGATTTGATGACCAAAGGTGCAGAGGCCATCCGGTGGACAGTTGGTCAGGGTATCGGACAGAATCCAGTCACTGCCCTGGCGGTCATACACGTAGACATCTCCTGATCTGCTGCAATCAGAGCAGCCGACGAGGAGCTGGTCGCCAGCCAGTGCGACCACAGAACCAAAAAAGTCATCTTCCACCGGATTATCCCGCGTCAGCTTCGCCTGCTGCGTCCACTCACCCTCGTGACGGACAAAAATATACACCGCACCCGCATTTTCGACGCTCGTATCTTCCCCGTGGGCGCCTGATACCAGCGTATCGCCCTGCAGATCAATGTTGCCTCCAAAGCCATAGTTATCCAGAACATCAGATTTCAGGACTGCCTGTAGCTGCCAGATGCCATCTTCCCGCGCAAACACATTGATCGCTCCCAGGGATTCTCCCTCTCCACTTCGGGTTGTTTCATGAGTTGCCGTATCACCCACGACCAGAAAATCCCCATCAATCGCTGTGTTGTTGCCAAAACTCACATCCTCATAGGCAAACGGAGGAAACAGTTTCTGTGCCGGTGGCCCGGCCTTGGTATCAGGGTTATCTGCAGGGTCGAGCATGTTGGTCACTGCACGGAATTCTTCGGCATTGGTCCAGCCGTCGGCGTCCAGATCTTCTTCACCATCTGTGGCAATCAGAGGGCTCAAGCCGACTTCCCGTTCGGTTTTATCGGGAATGCCGTCACCGTCGGTATCGAGGTCGATATTGTTGCGGTAGCCATCGGAGTCCAGGTCGAGCAGACCAGCAGAAGCGACCGGTGTTAAAACAGGTACCAGGGTAGAAAGCACCAGAGTGGCCAGCAGGGTGAGTGAGGGTTTCATCACGTATTCTCCTTGTGAAAAATAATGATCCGCCCTGGATTATTGAAACCACCAGGGCGGACTGTCTGATTAATTAATTTCGCGAAATCACTGCAGGTCGATCACATACACGGCTCCGCCGTGATCCGTGGTGTCGCGGTCCCACTGGGCACCCGCGATGGCCTGTTCACCGCTGGCATCGATGGCAACTTTGGTACCGAACAGGTCATGGTTAAATGAGGTCGCGTCGGAATAGACCTGGGTCGCTTCAGACCAGACACCATTGCTGCGTTCCAGCACCAGCACCGTACCCACGTAGGGTGATTCCATGCGCCCGGTAATCAGCGCTTTATCACCAGAAAGGGCAATTGCCTGACCGACACTGCCAGCTCCGAAATCCGGGGCATAGAACATGGATTTTTCTACCCATTCACCGTTTTCCAGCACGAATTCATAGGCGTTGCCGTGGCCTTTACCACCCCATTCTTCCCAGAAATCGGCAACGATGATGGTGTCGCCGCTGATGGCGGTGCGTGAACCGAAATAGGCAGGCTCCAGTGTCATGGTGGAGTTGATCTCAGCGGTCTGCTGCCAGACACCGTTACTGCGTTCGTAAACGTAAGCTGTACCCGGCTCAAGCGCGGTATTGTAATAAGGTGCAGAAATCACCGCCCGGTCGCCATCCACACTGACTGAAACCCCGAAGGTGCAGATGCCATCCTCCGGGCAGTTGGTCAGCACATCGGAGAGCGTCCAGTTGCCGCCGTCGCGGTTGTAGACATACACCGCACCACGACCCGTCAGACAATAGGGGCAACTGATCAGGGCCTGATCACCGGCAAGTGCAACCTGATAGCCAAAATAATCACCGACATCAGCATCCGCATGACTCAGCTTGGCCTGCTCCTGCCAGACTCCGGATTCAAGAGCATACACATAGACCGCACCGGCGACCTCAGCGGCCATATCCTCGCGGTTAGCACCAACCAACAGAGTGTCACCATCAAGGTCGACGTCATTGCCGAAGTTCTTATCACTGGTGTCCGCGTCCGGGTAGAGAATCTGCGCCAACTGCCACAAGCCATCCGCCTGACGGGTATAAACAAGCGCATTGCCTGCGCCACCGCCGCCAACTTCAAAGTCACCGAGAATGGCACCCGCGACAAGGACATCACCCTGAATCGCTACCGACGAGCCCATGTACTCTGCATCGTCTCCGGTCTCTGGAAACAGTTTCTGCAAGGCCGGTCCAGCCTTGGTATCCGGGTTATCGCTAGCATCTTCCAGGTCAGTAACTGCGCGGTATTCTTCGGCATTAGTGAAACCGTCGCCGTCAGCATCCGCACGACCATCGAATTTATTGAAGGGGCTGAAACCGTTCTCATCTTCAAACTTGTCCGGCAGGTCATCACCATCCATATCAAAGTCATCACGATTTTCATAACCGTCACGATCAAGGTCAGAGAAAAGACCGGCATGAGCAACCAATGGAGTGAAGGAAGTAAGCGCCAGAACGGCCAGAAAAATACGCAGAGGGTGTTTCATCATCTTATCCTTGATTAGAACTATTGGCTTAATACGTATTTTCTACTCTAAGGAATCGCTGTCATACCTGACAGGGTGATTCAGGACAGTTTCTTCATGAATTATGGCGAGTGCGGCATGCCCGGTGTCATAAAAGTCATTATTTCCAGAGTGTCCGGATGGCACACAGAAATCCCGCTAAGACCCGCATTGGCCCTGTTATCCCGGCATATCTGTATTCGCGTTCCAAGGCTGCTATAATCCCGCCTCTTTTTTATGCAAAGCCGCAAATCTGGGATATCCACCGTGAGTGAGAGCCGCCATAACGTCAAAACCTTTCAGGGCCTGATTGCCGCCCTGCAGGAATACTGGTCCGAACAGGGCTGTGTGATTAACCAACCCCTCGATATGGAAGTCGGTGCTGGTACCTTCCACACCGCTACGTTCCTGCGCGCGATCGGGCCTGAGAACTGGGCTTCTGCCTATGTTCAGCCGAGTCGCCGCCCGACCGATGGCCGTTATGGTGAAAACCCCAACCGTCTGCAGCACTACTACCAGTTTCAGGTAGTGATGAAGCCGAACCCGGTGAACATTCAGGAGCTCTACCTGGAGTCGCTGCGTGCCATGGGCATCGACACCCTCGTTCACGACATCCGCTTTGTTGAAGACAACTGGGAATCCCCGACGCTGGGCGCCTGGGGTCTGGGCTGGGAAGTCTGGCTGAACGGTATGGAAGTGACTCAGTTCACTTACTTCCAGCAGGTGGGCGGCCTTGAATGCTTCCCGGTCACCGGTGAGATCACTTATGGTCTCGAGCGTATCGCCATGTACCTGCAGGAAGTCGACTCGGTTTACGATCTGGTCTGGACCTACGGCCCGGACGGCAAAGCCGTGACCTATGGCGACGTCTTCCACCAGAACGAAGTGGAACAGTCTGCGTACAACTTTGAATACGCTAACGTGGACTTCCTGTTCACCGCGTTCAACCAGTACGAAAAAGACGCCCTGCGCCTCATCGAAGCGAACCTGCCTCTGCCTGCGTACGAGCAGGTACTGAAAGCGTCTCACACCTTTAACCTGCTGGATGCCCGTGGCGCCATCTCGGTGACCGAGCGCCAGGGTTATATTCTCCGCGTCCGTACCCTGGCTCGTGCAGTAGCTCAGGCGTACTTCGACAGCCGTGCTGAAAAAGGCTTCCCGCTGGCGGAAGAAGCCAACCGTGCCGATGTACTCGCACGTTATGAAGCACAGAAGGCCGAAAAAGCCGCTGCGGAGGAGAAGTAAGATGAGCACGCAAGATTTTCTGGTTGAACTGGGTACCGAAGAGCTGCCACCGAAGGCACTGAAAACCCTGTCTGATGCCTTCACCTCTGGCATTACTCAGGGCCTGACTGACGCCAAACTGAATTTTGGTGATGTTGTGGCATTTGCCGCACCACGTCGTCTGGCGGTACGTATTGCTGGCCTTGAGACTCAGCAGGCCGATCAGGAAGAAACCCTGTACGGCCCGCCCGCCAAGATCGCCTTCGACGCCGACGGCAAGCCGACCAAAGCCGCCATTGGTTTTGCGGCTCGCGCCGGTGCCGATGCCTCTGATTTACAGACTGCACCTGATTCACACGGTAAGAACGCCGGCAAGCTGATGCTGCAACGCACGATTAAGGGTAAGCAGACCAGCGAACTGCTGGGTGATATCGTGCAGAACAGCCTCGACAAGCTGCCGATCCCTAAGCGTATGCGCTGGGGTGCTTCGCGCGTTGAATTCGTCCGTCCGGTTCAGTGGCTGCTGATGCTGCTGGGTGATGACGTTGTCGATGCCGAAGTGCTGGGCCTGAAAGCGGGCAACACCACTCGCGGCCACCGCTTCCACTCAACGGGCGAAATCACCATTGCCTCTCCGGGCGAGTACGAAGGCAAACTTCGTGAAGCCTATGTGATGACCGATTTCGCAGAGCGTTCAGCCCTGATCAAACAACAGGTCACTGCCGAAGGCGAAAAACTCGGTGGTGAAGCCGTCATCGACGACGACCTGCTCGACGAAGTAACTGCTCTGAACGAGTGGCCGGTGGCACTGGCAGGCTCCTTCGACGAAGACTTCCTGCGCGTACCGCCAGAAGCCCTGGTGTCGTCGATGAAAGAGCACCAGAAGTACTTCCACGTGATGAAAGACGACAAGCTGCTGCCGAACTTCATCACCGTATCGAACATTGAATCGAAAGACCCAGCGCAGGTGATCTCGGGTAACGAGAAAGTGATCCGCCCACGTCTGGCGGATGCGGCCTTCTTCTGGGATACCGACCGCAAACAGAAACTGGAAAGCCGCTTCGAGAAGCTCGAAAACGTCGTCTGGGTTAATAAACTCGGTTCAGTTGCGGATAAAGCCCGCCGTATCGGCGCGCTGGCGTCCCGTATCGCCGGTGAAACCGGTGGCGATAAGGCACTGGTTGAGCGCGCTGCCCAGCTGTGTAAGAACGACCTCGTCTCCAATATGGTGTTCGAGTTCACCGACCTGCAGGGTCTGGCCGGTAAATACTACGCCGAGCACGATGGTGAACACGCCGATGTTGCTGCGGCGATGGTTGAACAGTACATGCCCGCGTTCGCTGGCGATGCACTGCCAGCGACTGAGACTGGTACTCTGATTGCACTGGCCGACCGTCTCGACAGCCTTGTTGGTCTGTTTGGCTTAGGTCAGATTCCGACCGGCTCGAAAGACCCGTTTGCTCTGCGTCGTGCGTCTCTGGGTGTGCTGCGCATTCTGGTTGAGAAAGAAATCGACATCGACCTCGGCACTCTGATTGATTACGCGCTGGAAGGTGACTGGCAGACGGCGCCAAAGGCCGAGACCAAAGCCACGCTGCTGGAATACATGCTGGATCGTTTCAGCGCCTGGTACGCGGATGAGAACATCCCGGCGGGTGTATTCCAGGCCGTGCGTGCTCTGGGCGTCACCAATGCACTCGACATCAACCGTCGCGTGAAAGCCGTGTACGAATTCAGCCAGCTGGATGCTGCTGAATCTCTGGCGGCGGCGAACAAGCGTGTATCCAACATCCTCGCCAAAAATGGCGGCGATGCCGTCACCGCTACGGTGAACAGCGACCTTCTGGTTGAAGCCGAAGAAAAAGCTCTGGCCGAGCAGGTGACCGCCAAGCAAGTTGCGGTTGAGCCTTTGATGGCTGCGGGTGATTACAGCGCGGCTCTGACCGAGCTGTCGGGTCTGCGTGACACCGTCGACGCCTTCTTCGACAAGGTGATGGTGATGGCCGATGACGAAGCCCTGAAAAACAACCGTCTGGCGCTGCTGAAGCAGCTGCAGGGTCTGTTTATCGGGATTGCGGATATTTCGGTGCTGTAAT
>JBPEXS010000292.1:0-3982 GCA_052031325.1 Thalassolituus sp.
GAATGCGCTGATAACTGATAAAACGCTCTTCACTGATGATGCCTTCGTCCAGCGCCTTCAGAATCGCACAACCCGGCTCGGTTTCGTGTTTGCAGTCGCGGAAACGGCAATAACCCGCAATCTCCCGCAGTTCGCGGAATCCGTAGGTCACTTCGTCTTCCGACATATGCCAGAGGCCAAACTCCCGTATTCCCGGTGAGTCGATCAGATCACCACCCGCAGGAAAGTGATACAAGCGCGCGGTGGTGGTGGTGTGGCGGCCCTTTTTTGTGGCCTCAGACAGCGCACCGACCTTCAGTTCTTCATCCGGTAGCAGGGTATTGATCAGAGACGATTTACCCACGCCCGACTGACCGACAAACACGCTGACCTGATCATTCAGAAATTCTTTCAGCCCGGCCAGACTGTCCGGGTCCTTACTGCACACCCGCAACGAGCGGTAGCCCAGATATTCGTATCGACCCAGCAACTCATCAAAGCGCTCGGTGCTTTCTGGCGTCAGCAGATCCGTTTTATTCAGCAGCAGCACAGGTTCAATCTGGCAGTTCTCAGCCGCGACCAGATAACGGTCAATCAGGTTCGGGTGGGCGTAGGGCTCTGGTGCAATTACCAGAATAATCGAATCAATGTTGGCCGCGACCGGCTTGATCTCGTTGTACGGATTTGGCCTCGACAGTTCTGAATCACGCTCCAGCACGGTTTCTACCACACCCGTACGTACTTCTGTGTCTTCGCCCGATTCTGCCCCAGGACGGAAGACAACATGATCCCCCGTGACCAGTGATCCCAGATTGGCACGCAGAAAACAGCGGTACGTCTGGCGCTCAGTATCTTCCACCTCAACCTGCGAGCCAAAGTGGGCGATGACCAGCCCTTCGGTTTCTGTACCCAGTTCGCCGGCACCCAACTGCTCAGAAATCTCCACTTCTTTTTTCTGCGCACGCTGAGCTTTTTCCTGCTGTATCTTTTCAATACGCCAGGCCTGACGACGACTGAGTTTACGTTTTGCCATACCAGAGGTGCTTTGTAAGGGTCGGGTTGAGTTGCGGGCATTGTGTGGTCTTGTGCCTCCGGGCGCAAGCCGGGCTGCGATTGCATTCTGCCTCGGGCCCTACCTATACTGCCAGACCTCATAACACCGCTGGATACGCTTCATGAGTCAGAAAGATAATCTGGTCTGGATGGACCTGGAAATGACGGGCCTCGACCCGGAACGTGATGTCATCATCGAAATTGCCACCATCGTCACTGATGGTGAACTGAATGTCATCGCTGAAGGGCCTGTTATGGCGGTGCATCAGGCGGATATCCTGCTCGATGGTATGGACGAATGGAATACCCGTACTCACGGTAACTCCGGCCTGACTCAGCGCGTCCGCGAGAGTGAGTTTGATACCCGTAAAGCAGAGCTGGAGACGCTGGCATTTCTGCGCCAGCACGTTAAAGAAGGCGCTTCGCCTCTGTGCGGTAACAGCATCCATCAGGACCGTCGTTTTCTGGTGAAGTACATGCCGCAGCTGGAGTCGTTTTTTCATTACCGCAATATCGACGTTTCGACCCTCAAAGAACTGGCCAAACGCTGGAAGCCTGAAGTGGTTTCATCATTCAATAAAAAAGGTAGCCACCAGGCGCTGGATGATATCCGTGAGTCAATTGAAGAAATGCAGCACTACCGCGAGCACTTTCTCAAACTCTGAAAACAGGGTATAACTCAACACAGAACGGCTGGTAAGGAATACCGGCCGCAGAATTCAGAAGGAACTGAACCATGGCCTTGCGGCACTCTCTGTTATTTACCTGCCTGCTCCTGGCCTCCTGTACTGCTTCTCTCAAGCAAGAAACCCCTGAAAACGGTCTGACGTATCTGCCACTCACCGTGTTTGCTGTGGATGAGCAGCAGCGCTATCTGTCGAAATACGTTCTGCCAGAAGAGATGCGTCTGGTGTTGTCAGCGATTCCGGGGGAATTATCCGGGGGTGCTGGTGGACACGGAACCGTCAGTATCCGCATGGAGCGGGACCAGATGACCATGCTCGACCTGCAGGCGCTGCGAGAACAGCTGGCCGAACATACCCTGCCGTTAATTCAGAATGAAAAAAACCGGGATATATACATTGAACCGGCAGACACTGAGTTTCTGCGCCTGGGAACCTTTGCCATGAAGAGCAACGAACCCAGTCAGGTCGGTGCAACCGGGTTAGCGCGTAAACAAGGGGAAGAGCGCAACTGGCAGATGCTGATGTATTTTGACCGTGCCTGCCAGATCAGCGGTTATGAACAGCAGGGGGATCAGCTGGTGGAATACGATATCCAGATCCCCGGCGAGGGTTTCTGGTTACTGAATGCGTATCAGGACAACCCGCGCCAGCAATTTGTGGATACGGATCTGACGATTGGCCGGAAATCGAACCCGCGCCGGTTGACGATTATGGTAAATACGCTGGCAGAGAGCAGTATCTGAAGCGTTTCACGCAGTGTCTCTGTGAGACTGAACTCCACATCGGAATCAGCAGTCGGGGCAACTCATGACAGCAGCATCCATAGTCCCATACCGACCATCATCAGGTTTTCGGTCATAGAGACAAACCCCAGTGGTACTTTGCTGCTGCCGCCCACGCAGGCGCATTTCAACTCCCGTTTCTGAATGTACACCGCTTTATAGACTGAGACGGCACCAACCCCACCGATGATTAAAGCCACCAATGAAGTGACAGGTGTCCAGATCATGGCAACCATGCCAAGCCCTGCAAAGGCCTCGGCAAATGGATAAATCTTTGAATAGGGTACCCACTTCTGTGCCAGCAGGTCGTAATTCAGAAACTGCAGAGAAAACCCTTCCAGGTCGGTCAGTTTCTGGATGGCCAGAGCGCACATAGCAAAGGCGATGAATAACTCAGGCAGTCGAGTACTGACAATGTCGGACCCTGTCATCTGCAGTGTCGACAACGCCATCAGGAAGGACATGGCGAAAATGGCAATGACCGGGGCGTAAGTCGTTTCCTGTTTTGGGGCCAGCCCAAAATACTTTTTCAGATCATCGTAGCCACCGATGCGTTCACCGTTAATAAAGGTCTGAGGTGTGGTTTTAACATCGTGTTCGGCTTTAACAGCATCGGTTTCTTCGCGGGTTGTGAGATGAATATCTTCCACCTCGAACCCTTGCTTTTTCAACAGATAGACTGATTTCTGACCGTAAGGACAGATGTGTTTTTCCATCACCATGCGGTAAATACGAGCTTTGGGTTTCATACCTGTACCTCCTGATTATTGGATGAGTCAGAGGGTAATAGTTCCTTCCAGCATAATAATTCCAACCCCATGATATATGGGCTGGTCGCCCAGGGCAGAGGGGTAGAGGGGTAGATAGAAGGGAGGAGAGGATAGGAGACAGGAGAGCATGATCAGCGGCGCTGATGCTGCTCTAATGCCCAATGAATATGCTCATCAACCAGTCCAGAAATCACGCCTAATTTCTTGTGCAGTGCATCTGTGACTTCAAGGCTTGTGGGTCCGTTACCCAGGGCAACAGCAATGTTGCGCATCCAGTTTTCATAGCCGGTCCGGCGGATCGGCATGCCTTCGGTTTTTTTCAGAAACTCTTCTTCATTCCACTGAAATAACTCCAGCAAAGTGGCTTTATCGAGCTGATGGCGCGGGGTGAAGTCGGTTTCTGCACTGGTTTTCGAAAAGCGGTTCCAGGGACAGCCAATCTGGCAGTCATCGCAGCCAAAAATACGGTTACCCATGCCCCGGCGCAGATCTTCAGGAATGGGACCGTCGAGCTCAATGGTCAGATAAGAAATGCAGCGCCGGGCATCCAGTACATAGGGGCCGACAAACGCCTGGGTCGGGCAGATATCCAGGCAAGAGCGGCAGCGGCCACAGTGGTTGCTTTCCTGCTGGGTATTGGTGGCCAGTGGCAGATCAGTCAGCACCTCGCCGAGGAAAAAATACGAACCCGCTTTGCGGTTGATCAGCATGG
>JBPEXS010000293.1:0-1637 GCA_052031325.1 Thalassolituus sp.
GGATCGTTACCGGACTGCTGGAAGGCCTCAAGAATCTTCAGACGCTTGGACAGCTTCTTGATCTTGGTTTCAGAGGTGGTGCCCGGAATTTCATCACGCAGGCGGTTCACCTCTTCGTCCAGATCAATCTGACCCAGCAGTGCCTGAACAGCTTCAGCACCCATCTTGGCTTCAAATTCGTCACCGAATTCTTCGATGGCTTCGTAGTACTGTTCGTCCGTCAGCAGCTGACCGCTTTCCAGCGTGGTCATACCCGGCTCAGTCACAACGAATGATTCGTAGTAGAGAATCCGTTCGATGTCACGCAGGGTCATGTCCAGCATCAGGCCGATACGGGACGGCAGTGATTTCAGGAACCAGATGTGGGCAACTGGCGAGGCCAGTTCAATGTGGCCCATACGGTCACGACGTACTTTAGCGTGGGTAACTTCGACACCACACTTTTCACAGATGACGCCACGGTGCTTCAAGCGCTTGTACTTACCACACAGACATTCAAAATCTTTGATAGGACCAAAGATACGCGCACAGAACAGGCCGTCGCGCTCAGGTTTGAAGGTACGGTAGTTGATGGTCTCCGGCTTTTTCACCTCACCGTATGACCAGGAACGGATCATCTGAGGAGACGCCAGACCAATACGGATGGCATCAAACTCATCGGCGTTATTCTGATTGCGGACCAGATTAACTAAGTCTTTCATATGGCATTAGCTCCGTTAGGAGACAGTGCCTGTACGGCGTACCCGCACAGGCCACTGAATCGCTTATTCGTTTTCCAGTTCGATGTCGATACCCAGTGAGCGGATCTCTTTAACGAGTACGTTAAAGGATTCCGGCATACCGGCTTCCATACGGTGGTCGCCGTCCACGATGTTTTTGTACATCTTGGTACGGCCGGCCACGTCGTCCGACTTCACAGTCAGCATTTCCTGCAGGGTGTAGGCAGCACCGTAGGCTTCCAGAGCCCACACTTCCATCTCCCCGAAACGCTGACCACCGAACTGTGCCTTACCACCCAGCGGCTGCTGAGTAACCAGGCTGTAGGAACCGGTGGAACGGGCGTGCATCTTGTCGTCGACCAGGTGGTTCAGCTTCAGCATGTACATGTAACCCACAGTTACAGGACGATCGAAAGCATCACCGGTACGGCCGTCGAACAGCGTCATCTGACCGGAATCCGGCAGGTCTGCCAGACGCAGCATGCGCTTGATTTCTGTTTCTTTAGCACCGTCGAACGCTGGGGTGGCCATTGGCACACCGTCACGCAGGTTGTTGGCCAGCTCCAGAATTTCAGCATCGCTCATGCTCTCGAAATCTTCTTTGCGGCCATCGCCACCGTTGTAGATTTCATGCAGCAGTTCACGCAGCTTGGCGATTTCCTGCTGTTGCTTGAGCATGGCATCCAGCTTCTCGCCCAGACCTTTTGCCGCCAGACCCAGGTGGATCTCCATGATCTGACCCACGTTCATACGCGACGGTACACCCAGCGGGTTCAGACAGATATCAACCGGTACACCTTTCTCATCGTACGGCATATCTTCAATCGGCTTGATCGCAGAGATCACACCTTTGTTACCGTGACGACCGGCCATCTTGTCACCTGGCTGGATCTTACGTTTGATCGCCAGATACACTTT
>JBPEXS010000294.1:0-1013 GCA_052031325.1 Thalassolituus sp.
GACTGGCCTCCTGAAAGACATACGCCAGCGGGCGTTTATGCACCGGCAGACACTGTTTTTCCGATTGCCAGATTTCATCACCCAGCATCACCTGTCCCTGAGATTTTTCCAGCCCAGCGATGCAACGCAGCAGGGTGGTTTTACCTGAGCCGGAATGCCCGAACAGAACGCTGAAGCCAGAGCCCGGCAATTGCAGATCAACATCCAGCCTAAAGTCATTGCGTTGCAGGTGAACGCGGGCGCGAATGCCCAGATTTGTGTCAGACAGCTTTGTGGTTACATCCATGACTGTGCCCCTGAATCACTACGACGGCGCAGACCATACAGGGCGAGTAAAACAACAAAAGCAAAGGCGACCATCAGCCCGGAAAGCGTATGCGCCTGGCCGTAATTCAGGGCTTCGACATGGTCGTAAATCTGAACGGAAATAACCCGGGTTTCTTCCGGTATATTGCCACCGATCATGAGTACCACACCGAATTCACCTACCGTATGGGTGAACCCCAGAACGGCAGCGGTTAAAAAGCCGGGTTTCGCTAATGGCAGGGTGACATTAAAAAACGTATCGACCGGCCCGGCCCCCAGAGTTGCTGCAACTTCTGCCGGGCGATTGCCAAGGGACGTCAGGGCATTCTGAATCGGTTGAACGACAAAGGGTAACGAATAAATAACCGAGGCGACTACCAGCCCGGAGAAGGTAAAAGGCAGAGTACCGAGCCCCAGCGACTGAGTCAGCTCACCGAGTGGGCCTTTGGGCCCCATAGCAATCAGCAGATAAAACCCGAGTACACTGGGCGGCAGAACCAGAGGCAAAGCAACGATGGCGCTGACCACTCCGGTCAGGCGGCTCTGACTGCGGCTCAGCCACAGGGCAACGGGTGTCGCAACCACAAGCAGAATCAGAGTGACCAGGCTGGCGAGTTTGATCGTCAGCCAGATGGCACTGAGATCAGAGTCCGATAAATACATAGTCGGGTGCAGCGCCTCCGCAGCTGACAGGCATCAGAATAATA
>JBPEXS010000295.1:0-1836 GCA_052031325.1 Thalassolituus sp.
GCAGCTCTGGCTGCCGGTATGACGCCGATTGAACTGGGCTCAGACCTTGCTGGCTCCATCCGTACCCCGGCATCCTTCTGCGGCATTTACGGACATAAACCGACCTATGGTATTACCACCATGCGTGGGCACATTCCGGGTAAACCGGGTATGTTGCGCGAACCGGATATGGCGGTGACCGGCCCTCTGGCCACCAATGCCTCAGACCTTCATCTGTTACTGCGTCTGTTGGCGGCACCGCTGCCCGAAATGGGCGAAGGCTGGTCACTGACCTTGCCGGAACCGGATAAACAGAGACTGTCGGAGTTTAAAGTGCTGATGTGGACGGAAGATGCTGACTGTCCGGTCGATCAGGGTATCCTTGATGTTTATCAGTCACTGGCTGAGAGGTTGCGTAACGAGGGTGTTCAGGTGGATGAGGGAGCACCGGCAGGTCTGACACTGAACGATTTTTATCCGACCTATATGACCCTGCTGGGCTCGGTGCTTTCGCCGGGTATGGGGGGGCTGCAACGCAGCATTGCCGGGTTTATGGGCAAAGTGGCAAAACTGACACGTCACTTTATGAAAACCGGTAAAGACTCTGAGAATGTCCTGCTGGGTATGGGTCAGCAACATGCGCAGTGGATACGTCAGGATGAATTCCGCCTGAAGCTGAAGGCTCGCTTCTCCAAAGCCTTTGAGGATTATGATCTGGTGCTGATGCCAGTCACTATGTCGACGGCCTTTCCGCACCAGCAGAAGCCCGCAGTCCCTGCCCGTAAAGTCACGGTCAATGGTGAGCCTCATCCCTATACTGACATGTTCATGTGGGTCGCACCGGCTACACTGACAGGGCTTCCGGCGACCAGTGCGCCGGTCGGTAAAGCCCCTTCCGGACTGCCGGTGAATATTCAGATTGTCGGGGGGTCTAACCAGGACATAAAGACCATTCGTTTTGCAGCCTTGCTGGAAGAAATCCTTGGAGGCTATGTACCTCCACAGGGTTATTAAGCGTCAGCCAGAACCCATTTAAGCCCATTATTGATGAGCAGGCGTAGCAGAAGTACGTGAGTTTGCTCAGGGCAAAGCGGGCCAGTGCATTCATTTGTCCTGACTGTAGTGCGCAATGGCACGCTTCGTCACAGAGGTGTCACTCAGCCGTCTTGTCTTGGTCACGCCTCAAACCTAAAATGAGCCTCAATAAGATTTTTAATATTCCGGAGATGTCACAGTGAATGGCCTTTTACCTTATTACTTCGATATAAAGTTTTTCTTTTCTGCTCTTTATCGCTCGTTGTTTGACCGCAGTAAGATCAACGCCAAACTTGGCTTCCGCCGTATGCTGTTTCTGATCATCTTTGTTCCTTTCTACCTGGTGCTGCAGTCGGTGAATATCATCTGCACCCTGCTGGATGAGATCTTCTTCAGTGGCTACAAAGATATCGAAGTGAAAAAGCCGCTGTTTATTGTCGGTGTGCCGCGTTCAGGTACTACCTTCCTGCACCGTATGCTGTCTAAGGATGAGCAGTTCACTGCGATCAAATCCTGGGAAATGATTTTCGCACCAACCATCACCCAGAAGCTGTTCTGGCGTGGTTTCGGCAAGCTGGACGCCCTGATCGGTGCGCCGCTGTATAAAGGTTACGTCGCGCTTGAGAAAGCCATTGCCTCTGACTTCAACAAAATTCACAAAGTGGGTCTGTTTGAAACAGAAGAAGACGAAGTACTGTTCCTGACGTCTTTCACCTCCTGCTATCTGTACTTTTTCTTCCCGGATTACCGCCTGATCGAAAACTACGTGTATTTCGATGAAAACCTGTCTGCAGAGCAGCGCAGCAAGATCATGGGTTTCCG
>JBPEXS010000296.1:0-3549 GCA_052031325.1 Thalassolituus sp.
GGATACGAGCGAACAGAGAAGCCACCGGCGTCGCTTTCACTGCTCTCAGGCAGATCGCCGAAGTCCCATTCAGTGATTCCACGTTTGTGAAAACGATCATCCGATACCGTTAATACCGCAGCCTTACCCTGATCCCGGAAGTGCTCCTGCAGCGCCTGCAGGTCACGACCCTGATCGAGAACATCCCCTTCACCGTCGACTACGCAATAATTCATGCGCAGATGAGGTTCCAGTTCAATATCTGACAACACATCCGGCTCAATTTTTGGTCTGAGTGTGCGATTAAGAAAAGCCGCCAGCTGAGTAATCAATCCACCGTCTTTCGGGGAAGACTGAGCAATAAAATCATTGGCGGTATCCGGCACTGGCACAAACTGCTTACGAATCGGTTTAGGTAGGCCCTTCAGTAGCGCCACGACCTTATTGTGCAGAAAGCCCGGCACCAGCCATTCTGTCTGCTTTTCATTGATCTGAGGCAGCATAGCGACCGGTATGGTCAGCGTCACACCATCATCGGCCGCTCCCGGAGCAAACGCATACGTCACAGGAAATCCGATACCAGCAACGTTCAGCTCTGGTGGATACGCCTGTGACGAAATTCCCTGAGCGGCATCCGACAACAGAAAATCGCGGGTAAAATACAGCGCCTTACGCTCTACCTCAGGTGCCTTACGGAACCAGTTTTCCAGACTGCGGGCAGAGCTGATGTGCTGAGGAATATGGGCCTTGTAAAAATCGATCAGCGTCTGATCATCGATAACCAGGTCACGACGGCGCGACTTTTCTTCGTATTCCGTCACATCCTTGAGCAACTGCTGATTCGCCTGAACAAAGTCAGCCCGGGTTCGCATATTCTGCGCCACCAGGCCTTCGATGATCATCACCTCCCAGGCCTCTTCCGGGTGTTTGTCTGCATAGTTCACCGGCTTGCGCGGGTTCACAATCAGGCCGTAGAGCGAGGATTGCTCATAGGCCATAACCTGGCCGCGTTTGATGTGCCAGTGAGGCTCAAAGTACTGGTACTTCAATAACTCATGGCCACAGGCTTCGATCCACTCAGGCTCGACAGCCGCGACCGTTCGCGCATACAACCTCGAGGTTTCAACCAGCTCGGCCGCCATGACCCATTTAGGGGGCTTTTTGTACACAGAGCTGCCCGGTGTCAGCACAAACTGCCTGCCGCGTGCGCCACGATATTCTTTCTGCTCATTGTGAAAGCCAATCTGACTGAGCATGCCACTGAGCAGCGCCTTATGCACCGCGTCATAACCGGCAACGTTTTCATTCTCTTTCAGGCCCAGCTCGCGACAGAGTATGTGCAGCTGGCGATGCGTATCACGCCATTCGCGCATACGCATGTACGACAGGAAATGCTTTTTACACCACTTACGCAGCTGGTTCTGAGTCAGCTCCTGGCGCTGTTCTTCATGGGCCTGCCAGAGGTTAATAAACGCTATGAAGTCGGATTTTTCATCAGCCCACAACCTGTGTTTTTCAGCAGCCTGCTGCTGTTTTTCCGGTGGTCGTTCACGCGGATCAGGCACCGACAAAGCAGCTGCGATAATCATCATTTCGCGGATGCAGTTATGTTCCCCAGCCGCCAACAGCATACGCGCCATGCGCGGATCAACCGGGAGACGCCCCATACTGCGCCCCAGAGCACTTAAACGACGCTTATCATCCACCGCCTGCAACTCTTGCAGCAGGGTATAACCGTCTTTTACAAACCGGTCATCAGGCGCGTCCACAAACGGAAATTTACGGATGTCGCCCAGCTTGAGATTCAGCATCTGCAGGATGACCGACGCCAGATTCGTACGCTGGATTTCCGGGTCGGTAAACTCACTGCGCCCCAGAAAATCAGACTCTTCGTAGAGACGGATGCAGATACCTGGCTCAACACGGCCACAACGCCCTGCCCGCTGGTTGGCACTGGCCTGTGAAATGGCTTCAACAGGTAGTCTCTGAACCTTGCTGCGGTAACTGTAACGACTGATACGGGCAACCCCGGAATCAACAACATAACGGATTCCCGGAACCGTCAATGACGTCTCTGCAACGTTGGTACTGAGAACAATGCGACGCCCACCTGTGGGGTGGAAGATTTTCTGCTGATCCCCGGCACTGAGACGGGCATAGAGCGGCAGGATTTCTGTGGCTGGCAGTGACTGACGGCGCAGGTAATCGGCACATTCACGGATCTCCCGCTCTCCAGGCAGGAACACCAGCACATCACCGGGAGAACCTTTCTTTTTATCCTCTTCACGCAACTCAGTCAGAGCATCATTAATCCCCTCATACACACTGCGGTCTTCATCGTCTTCGGATTCGCGGATCAGAGGGTGATAACGCACCTCTACGGGGAAGGTCCGGCCTGAAACCTCAACCACAGGTGCATTATCGAAGTGCTTTGAAAAGCGCTCGACATCGATGGTCGCCGAAGTAATGACCAGCTTAAGGTCCGGGCGCTTGGGCAATAACTGTTTGAGGTAACCCAGCAGGAAATCGATATTGAGGCTGCGCTCGTGGGCCTCATCTATAATGATGCAGTCGTATTCGTTGAGAAAACGATCTTTCTGGGTCTGCGCCAGCAGAATACCGTCGGTCATCACTTTGACACGCGTCTGCTCATCCGACTGATCGGTGAAGCGCACCTGATAACCCACTGTACCGCCTAATGGCACCTGCAATTCATCCGCAATGCGCTGGGCGACTGAGCGCGCCGCCAGACGCCGGGGCTGGGTATGGCCAATACGGCCGTAAATACCCAGTCCTGCTTCCAGACATAGTTTGGGTAACTGTGTGGTTTTACCCGATCCGGTCTCACCAGCAACCACCACCACCTGATGCTCACCGATGAGCTTAAGGATATCTTCGCGCCGCTCACTGACCGGCAGAGACTCAGGGTAATGCAGCGCAGGAGTCGTGTTACGGCTCGCCGCTTTCTGTTGACTGGTTTCAATCCGCTTCAGCAGATCGGCAAGCGCGGAGGTTCTGGCCTCTCCTTCAAGAGCCTCAGCTTTACGCAGTGCCGTCCTCAGGGGGTAACGGTCGCGGATAAGACAATGTTCAAGTGCTTTCTGAACATCTGAATGCATTCTATTGATTTTCCAAAAACAAAAAGGCCCCTCTACTAGAGGAGCCTTAAGACAGACCGGTCAGCGCCGGTCGGTCAGTGGGTTCAGACCCGCCTTACTTCTTCAGTTTGGCGAGCTCTTCATCACGCAGTTCGCGACGCAGAATCTTACCGACGTTGGTCTTCGGCAGCTCAGAGCGGAACTCAACGTGCTTAGGCACCTTATAGGCCGTCAGATTTTCTTTCGCATGGGCAACCACAGCCGCTTCTGTCAGCGACTCATCGGCTTTCACCACGAAGACTTTCACGGCTTCACCGCTCTTATCATCTGGCACACCGATCACAGCGGCTTCAACCACACCCGGATGAGAAACAATCACGTCTTCAACTTCGTTCGGGTACACGTTAAAGCCGGATACGATCACCATATCCTTCTTACGGTCAACAATCTGCAGGTAGCCATCCTCACGGAT
>JBPEXS010000297.1:0-2043 GCA_052031325.1 Thalassolituus sp.
GCTATTATGCTGGCACTGGACGTGTTCCGCGAAATCCGTCAGGACATGCGTCAGGCCCGCTCCACTTCGGATTGATCAGGTTCAGATTATGAGTTCTGCAAGCATTTTTCCTGGCAGCCGCATCATGCTGCACTTCTCCCTCACCATCAAAGACGGTGAACAGGTAGATTCAACGTTTGCTGGTGACCCGGCTGAGTTCACTCTGGGTGATGGCAATATGCTGCCCGGTTTTGAGGAGTTTCTGCTGGGGCTGACGGTGGGTGACCATGAGACGTTTGAAGTGCCGCCAGAAAAAGCCTTTGGTCAGCCTAACCCGCAGAATGTGCAGGAAATGAAGCGCCGTGATTTCCCGGTGGATATGCCGGTTGCGCCGGGGCTGATGGTGTCGTTCGCCGACGCTCAGGGTGCTGAATTGCCGGGTGTGATCAGCAAAGTTGAAGGTGACTGGGTGACCGTCGACTTCAATCACCCGCTGGCTGGCCGCACACTGATGTTTGAAGTTCAGATTCTGAACATTGTGAACGGGGCTGATGCCTGATGCAGATTAAACTCGCCAACCCACGTGGTTTCTGCGCTGGGGTAGACCGCGCCATTGATATCGTCAATCGCGCGCTGGAGCTGTTTGAGCCGCCGATTTACGTGCGCCACGAAGTCGTGCACAACAAGTTTGTAGTCAACGATCTGCGCGAGCGCGGTGCCGTGTTCGTGGATGAACTCGACGAAGTACCGGATAACAGCATTGTTATCTTCTCGGCACACGGTGTGTCACAGGCGGTGCGTAAAACCGCTGAAGACCGTGGGCTGAAAGTGTTTGATGCAACCTGTCCGCTGGTCACCAAAGTGCATCTTGAGGTCAGCCGTTACAGCGCAGAGGGGCGTGAGACCATTCTTATCGGCCATAAGGGCCACCCTGAGGTCGAAGGCACCATGGGGCAGTACGACTACTCCCATGGCGGTAATATCTATCTGGTGGAAGACGAAGAAGACGTCTCAGAACTCACCGTCAAAGATGCCAGCCATCTGTCATACGTCACTCAGACGACCCTGTCGATGGACGACACCGCTCTGGTGATTGACGCTCTGCGTCAACGCTTCCCGGAGATTACCGGTCCACGGAAAGACGATATCTGCTACGCCACTCAGAACCGACAGGACGCCGTGAAACAACTGGCCACTGACTGTGAGCTGATGCTGGTGGTGGGCTCACCGAACAGCAGTAACTCCAACCGTCTGCGTGAACTGGGCGAGCGTATGGGGGCCAAAGCCTATCTGATTGATAACGCGTCTGAAATCGAGTGTGACTGGCTTGATGGGGTGACGACGGTCGGAATCACTGCGGGTGCCTCAGCCCCGGATATTCTGATTCAGGAAGTTGTGGCCAAGCTGCGCTCCCTCGGTGGTGAAGAACCTCAGGAGCTCACCGGCCGCCCTGAGAATGTGGTGTTCTCTCTGCCGAAAGAACTGCGGATGGTCGACGTCAGCGAGTAACTTTTCGGCGGAAGCTGGACGTCAGGCGTCCGTCCTCTGACTTCTGTTAAATCTTCTCTTTCCAATAATCCGTCCGAAACAGTCCGCAGCGGTCAATGTGTCCCGGGCTGACTGACGTACCCGACAGGATCAGCATTTCGGATTCATCACAGGTCACCACCGAGTCGCCATTTTTGTCTTCTCCGGGCGGGAAGGCGGGGGTCGGGTCCGGTGCCAGTCCGGTGCTGATCACCACAGGTGCCACTTCAGACCCCGGTTCAACGGGGCAGCTTTCACCTTCGGCACAATCAGCCTGGGTCTTCACAATGGCGTCCTGAGTCAGTGCCAGCTGATACGTGTGCGATGACCCCAACTGCCCACTGCACTGCAACGCCGCATCACTGTCTGAACCGGGCAGGTAGGTGTTGAAGGTAACAATCCCAGAAAGAATCAATGACGCAGACAGCACCTTTTCGCCCTCGTCAGATGCGCTGAAATACCAGCCATGCTCGGCACTCGTAGCGTCTTCGGTTTCCCAGTCGGTCAGGTCTGCCAGGGTGAGGGCACTGTAACTGG
>JBPEXS010000298.1:0-3248 GCA_052031325.1 Thalassolituus sp.
CTGGTGAAAAATGAGCAGGATGTGCATCTGCTTGAGAAACTCGCCTTTATGAGCCGCCGTCGCAGCTGAATCAGACCTGAATCTCTATGCTGATTGATTTCTTTCAGACCGTTCATGATCACAAGATACCCTGTTCAGTAAGGGAGTATCTTGACCTCGTGCGCGCTCTGGAGGCCGGTGTGGTGTTCGCAGATCAGGATGAATTCTACTCTCTTGCGAAAGTCTGCCTGGTCAAAGATGAAAAATACTACGACCGCTTTGATAAAGCCTTTGGCGCTTATTTCAAAGGGCTGGATGCACTGCCTGATGGTGTTGATTCGGTGGACATCCCGGCGGAGTGGATGCGCAAGGAGTTCGAACGCTTCCTGTCCGAAGAAGATATGACCAAAATCGAGAGCCTTGGAGGCTTCGACAAGCTCATGGACACACTGAAAGAGCGACTCGAAGAGCAGAAGAAGCGCCATCAGGGTGGCAACAAAATGATCGGTACTGGCGGCGTATCGCCGTTCGGTGCTCATGGCTATAACCCGGAAGGGGTGCGCATCGACCAGAATGCGTCGCGGCATAAGAAAGCCGTGAAAGTCTGGGAACAGCGTAATTACCGCGATCTGGACGACAGTCTGGAACTGGGTACGCGCAACATGAAAGTGGCGCTGAAGCGCCTGCGTCGCTTTGCCCGACAGGGGGCCGCCGAAGAGCTGGACCTGGATCAGACAATACGCTCAACGGCCCGCAATGCCGGTTACCTCGATATTCGTATGGTGCCGGAGCGGCATAACGCAGTGAAAGTGCTACTCTTTTTTGATGTGGGTGGGTCCATGGACCCTTATGTGCGCATCTGTGAAGAGCTGTTTTCAGCGGCCCGCACTGAGTTTAAGCAGATGGAGAGTTTTTATTTCCATAACTGCCTGTACGAATCGGTGTGGAAAAAGAGCTTCCGTCGTATGGATGAAAGCACGGCAACCTGGGATGTGCTTAACAAATACGGTGAAGACTACCGGGTTATTTTCGTTGGTGATGCCATGATGGCGCCTTACGAGGTAACTCATCCCGGTGGCAGCGTAGAGCACTGGAATGAAGAATCCGGCGCGGTCTGGCTGGAACGGATGAAAAACCACTTCCCGAAGATGGTGTGGCTGAATCCGGAACCGCAGGAATACTGGAGTAATGGTGGCTCGCTGGGCTTGATCCGACAACTGATGGATCAGCATATGTACCCGCTGACGCTGAGTGGCATCGAAGAGGCCATGCGATTTCTCAGTAAATAATGCTGAGTCGAAGGGATTCCTTGCTGAATCCGGGGTGTTATCTGCTATGATGCAGCCACTTCCCCGTTATCAGCGGTATAAAAAACGGCAGGCATGCCATAACAATAACTGATTGCGAAGGGCATTGATTCCATGCATTTCAGAGGCCGCAACTGGCCTTTACTACAGATTCTGCTTCTGTGTCTGCTGATGTCCACACCGGCTCAGGCAGAGCAGGACTATATCCCTCTGCGCAGTGGCCCTTCTGAAGCCTTTCCTGTTATCGCTGAAATTACCCCTGACCTTAAGGTTCGGGCGATCAGACGTCGTGGTGACTGGTTGTTGCTTACCGATGAGCGTAAGCAGGGCTGGTTGCCTGCTGATCAGTTGTATCGCATCACCAGTCTTGGCAGTGACCAGCATTCGATGCTGATGAATGTCAGTCGTCCGGGCAAATACCGTTTTGAAGCCGGTGTCGGGTCTGAAAGCGGCGTGTTTGCCGGTGTCAGTGGTTTCTTCCGTGACTATCAACTGTATGGGCGTTTCACCAATGCTTCGACAGGAGCAACTGGCTGGACCCTGGTCGAGGCTGGCTACACGGAAACCTTTGCCCGTCTGGGTGATCGCTTCAGCTTCAATTGGGCTGCAGGGCTAGGCGCCGGCCAGGATAAAGACGGTGGTAACCACTGGCATGCCGAAAAAGATTCAATGATCCCTGTTGCAGTTGCCTCTGCAGATGCCGTCTGGCACGCAGAACCCAGGTTCGCCATTGGCCTGCGCGGAACGCTGCAACTGGCACTGACTGACGAACGCCGCCATTACCCTGTGGTGTCACTTTTCTGGAACCTGAGATTATGAACAGCCTGAAACAGGGCCTGTGTGGCCTGACTCTGGTCCTTGCCAGTGCCGCGTATGCGGATGAAACCATCTATCAGCCGGCCCCAGTGGTGGATAACGGCCTTAAGACCCTGAAAGAACCGTCTACGCAGAACGGTATGCTGGGCCTGGGTTACACCACCTCAGTGATTGAAAACACCGGCCTGCAGAATGGCATCCAGTTGAGTGCGCGTTATTTTACTGGCCCTAAGTGGTATGCCCTGGGTGAGCTGCAGGTTGCCGATTACAGTTCAAACACACTGGTAGCAGACCAGGGCGTTGATGTACCTGACCGTTCCACCCGTTACTCACTGGGTATGGGGTACTCACTGCTGCAGGGTAATGCGTCTGTCAGCGGCAAAACCGTGCTGCCTTTCGTGCTTGGCGTTGAACTTGCGGTTGGTCAGCAGAGTTTTGGTGATACCGCTGGTCTGTATATGAGTGGTGGCATTACGACACAGGTGCACTGGAAAAAATACTGGGGCGCGCTGGGCGTGCGTCAATTCAATCTGGATGAGGAAGCGCAGCCACTGCTGAACTCAGAATGGGGAGTCCAATGGGATATTCAGGTCGGTCTCTGGTTCTGAGTGCGCTGCTGTTCGTAACAGCGCTGGCGCATGGGCAGAGCCTGAAGCCGGGAGATAAAGTCCCGGATTTTGTAATGCCGGCACACAAAGGTCTGGCCCAGAGCCTGAGTCAGGCAGTGGGACACCCGGTGATGCTGATATGGCTGGGCGAATGTTACGACTGCCCAGAATCGATTGTGCGTTATCAGATTCTGGCTGAGAGTCAGCAGATTGAAGGTCTGCGTGGATGGTTTATCTGGTCGTCAGATAACCCTGAGAATAAGCCACCCAAAGTGCGCCTGCCGATGCTGATGTTCAGTGAAGACCTGGGTAATGCGTGGCGCTTTGAAGAAACACCGGCGGTGATGCTGATCAACCCAGACGGGTATCTGGATCATCTGATACTGGGCGACCTGGCGGAAAATTATCAGGAGGTTGAGACCACCCTGATGCGCTGGTTGTCTGAAACCCGGGATGGGTATTTAGTGGAGTAAGTTATGAAATATCTGGTTGCCCTGTGTCTGCTGCTGAGTGTCAGCAGTCATGCGCAGGAGAGTGC
>JBPEXS010000299.1:0-1206 GCA_052031325.1 Thalassolituus sp.
GAGTACTCGCCACTGGCCACCACGATTGCCACACCGATATCGGAAGTCATGGCCAACCGCAAAGGGGTCTGTCAGGACTTTGCCCACGTGCAGATTGGTTGTCTGCGCTCCCTCGGCTTTGCCGCTAAGTACGTGTCTGGCTATCTCGAAACCATTCCCCCGGAAGGTCAGGAAAAGCTCGTCGGTGCTGATGCAACCCACGCCTGGCTGTCAGTTTACTCACCGGAAGAAGGCTGGTTTGAATTCGACCCGACCAATAACACCATGGCCGGAGAGCAGCACATCATTACCGCCTGGGGTCGCGACTTTTATGACGTGACACCGTTAAGAGGCGTGATCTTTGGTGGTGGCAGCGATCCGGTTATGGGCGTATCGGTCGACGTCAGCCGTATCTGACACCACTCTGAAGCAGCCCATGCATGAAATGGGCTGATACCTGCGCTTTTTGCGGAAATATCTGTCTTTTCACCTCGCTAAATTGTCATAAATGTCTATTATGGTGGCGCTGGCTCCAGGGACCGGGCGTAACACACCGGCCAGCTCATACCTGTTGCCGCAGAACTCTAAAAGCTAAAGGAATCGTCATGCTTACTGAAATGCAGCACAACACCCTACTTGATACTTACGGCCTGACTATTGATGGCAACGTTGGCTACTTCATCGACAACGACCGCGTCATCATCAATATCGATGGTATTCGCTCCGACCGTGCTGAAGGCAACGTCAGCGGCACCCTGAGTCTGGAACTCTGGGCACTGAATACACCGTATACCGGTCAGGATTTTGAAGGCCAGGCACTGGCAGGTACTCAGATTGGTGAAATGCTGGGGCAGCATTATCTGGCGGGTTGTGAATACGACCTGATCTTCAATGCACCGGGTGCAGGACACTGGGCTCTGTGTCTGATGCTGCGTGAATGGAACGGCGAAAACTACGAAACCCGTGACTACCGTAACTTTGATGTGCCTTTCGTTGTCGAAGCCGATCTGCGTCTGGTGGAAACAGAGCAGAACGACGAAGCCTCTGACACCAATGTTGTCGATATCAACAGCAAGCGCGACGCTGAGGCTCTGAATAAAGAGGCCACTAAAGAATCAAAAACAGCGGCAAAATCTGAGCCTGTAAAAGCACAACCAAAAGCAGAAGCTGCCGTTAAAAAAGACGTGAAAAAATCAGCGCCAGTGGCAAAGACTTCTCCGGTGAAAA
>JBPEXS010000003.1:0-1846 GCA_052031325.1 Thalassolituus sp.
TCCGTAGCTACTACAAAGAAGCAGCCCGTCGTAAGGGTGCAACCGGTGAAAACCTGCTGCAACTGCTTGAGTCCCGACTGGACAACGTGGTTTACCGTATGGGCTTCGGCTCTACCCGTGCAGAAGCACGTCAGCTGGTATCGCACAAAGCGATCACAGTAAACGGCAAATCCGTTAACATCCCGTCTTACCAGGTTCTGAGCGGTGACGTTGTCTCCGTCCGTGAGAAGTCAAAAACTCAGGATCGTATCAAGTCTGCATTGGGTCTGGCTGGTCAGCGCGCTGACGTTAGCTGGGTTGATGTAAACTCAGATAAGATGGAAGGAACGTTCAAAGCAGTTCCGGAGCGTGTTGATCTCCCAGCGGAAATCAACGAAAACCTCATTGTGGAACTTTACTCTAAGTAATAGAGGAGATTAGGGCAGTTATGCAGCGTGCAGTTAATGAATTTTTGACACCTCGCAATATTCAGGTTGATGAAGTATCCAACACCCATGCAAAAGTGACTCTCGAGCCACTGGAGCGCGGTTTCGGTCACACCCTGGGTAACGCATTGCGTCGTATTCTGCTGTCCTCTATGCCGGGCGCAGCCATCACCGAGTGTGAAATACAGGGCGTTCTGCATGAGTACAGTGCCGTAGAAGGTGTACAGGAAGACGTCATCGAAATCCTGCTCAACCTGAAAGGCGTGGCTGTAAAACTGTTTGAGCGTGATGATGCAGAACTGACCATCACCAAAACTGGCCCTGCCACAGTGACAGCCGCGGATATCGAACTGGATCATGGTGTTGAAATTGCCAACCCAGATCACGTGATCGCACATCTGGCCGACGGTGCCACCCTGTCCATGACTCTGAAGGTTGCTTCAGGTCGTGGTTATGAGACGGTCGAAGCCCGTACTCAGGGTGATGAAGACACCAAGGCCATCGGTAAACTGCAGCTCGATGCCACGTTCAGCCCTGTTAAGCGTGTGTCTTACAGCGTTGACAGTGCTCGTGTTGAGCAGCGTACCGACCTGGACAAGCTGATCATCGATCTGGAAACCAATGGCACTATTGATCCGGAAGAAGCTATCCGTCGTTCCGCGACCATTCTGCAACAGCAGCTGGCAATCTTCGTAAACCTGGAGAACGACGAAGTCGTTGAACAGGTTCGTGAAGAAGAAGAGATCGATCCGATCCTCCTGCGTCCTGTGGACGACCTGGAGCTGACCGTTCGCTCAGCCAACTGTCTGAAAGCAGAAAACATTTACTACATTGGTGATCTGATCCAGCGTACCGAAGTGGAACTGCTGAAGACACCGAACCTGGGTAAGAAGTCTCTGACCGAAATCAAAGATGTTCTTGCTTCTCGTGGCCTGTCGTTGGGTATGCATCTGGAGAACTGGCCACCTGCCAGCCTCCGCAACGACGACAAGGTGCTTGCGTAAGAGGAATATGAACCATGCGTCATCGTAAAAGTGGTCGTCAGTTTAACCGGACCAGCGCACATCGTCAGGCAATGTTCAAAAACATGGCAGTAAGCCTGTTTGAACATGAAATTATTAAAACCACGCTGCCTAAAGCAAAAGAGCTGCGTCGTGTGGCTGAGCCACTGATCACCCTGGCAAAGGTTGATTCAGTTGCTAACCGCCGTCTGGCCTTTGCCCGCACCCGCAGCAAAGAAGCAGTTGGTAAGCTGTTCACTGATCTGGGTCCACGTTATCAGGCACGTCCTGGTGGCTACATCCGTATCATGAAGTGCGGCTTCCGTGCTGGTGATAATGCGCCTATGGCTTATGTCGAGCTGGTTGACCGTCCCGTAGTGGAAGTGGAAGACGACATCGAAGAAGTCGGCGAAGAATAAG
>JBPEXS010000030.1:0-2886 GCA_052031325.1 Thalassolituus sp.
ACACCCTCACGGATGCGCTGAGGGTGATTACCGACATCGATGCGGTGCGTTTCGGTACGTGTGGCGTAGTTGATGACAGACACCTGGTCGGTCTCACTCCAGGAGATTAGACAGTTCTCGCCGCTGCGGTCGGTGACCGCCCAGTACGCTTTCTCACCCAGACCTTCCAGCAGGGTGTACTCAAACGTCTCACGGTCAACAATCGCTGCGTAATCGTCCATGGTACCCGCAACACACAAGGATGAATCATCACCACTCATGGCCAGCCCATGGTGCGCGGAGTCATTAACGTATTTCTGCAGGGCCACACCGGGGATGTGGTTGGGCAGTTCTGCCAGACGGGTAACCGTTTCAGTTTCCATATCAAACTCAACCAGACCGTGCAGGAAGGACAACTGGAAATAGAAATAGCGGAAATCACTGGTATGCGCCATCGGGCGGATGGAGGGGCTCAGATCACCCAGACCGGCCTCTTCGAGTTTGTTCTTGATGTCAAAGTCTTTAACGATGGTCTGATCGACCGTGTCGTACACCAGAAAACGGCGTTCGCCTTTGGCACTTTCTTTCAGCACCTGCCCATCAAAACGCGTAAACACATTACCGATGCTGGAGTGGTAAATGTAACGCCCATCATCGGAGTAGAGGTTCTCATGGGGTGAATCTCCGGTCGGGAAGCGATCCACCTCTGCACCTGTGCTGATATCAAGAATATGAACCACATCGCCGGTCGATGCCGAGACCGCAACCTGAGTGCCATCCGGTGACAGCGCCATGTGATCTGAGCGCACACCGTCTACCTCAAAGCGCCAGACAATGTCACCGGTGTCCAGATCCAGAGCGACGACATCCGCGAAACTCGGACGTGAAACGACCAGCAGCTCACCATCGCGACTGCTGTACATATCATCGACGTACTGATCATTGCCCTCGCCAATCAGCTGCCGGATACCCAGAAAAACGATGTAGTCTTTCGGTTTTCTGCGCAGCTCAGCCATGCGCTCTTCATAGTCAGGAATGCCATTGATACGGCCGAGCACCTCATAGGTATCGCCATTGATTACATCAATGGTGCCGTCCCAGTTGTTACCCACAAAAATCGCCGGTTGCAGTTCAGACACAGGTACTTCAGGATCAAAACGGTCTTTGAGATCGTCCAGCAGACCAGCCTGTGCAGGCACAACAGACAGTGAGTAAGAACAGGCAGCCGCCAGCAGACTCTGACGGAACAGAGATAAGAGCTTCATGGTATTCCCCGAATATATGTTTTTATTCTTATGTGGCCAACGCTGTGCATCAGCCTTTGGGGCAGTGTAACAAGCAAGCAGGTCCTGAAGCACAGGACGCTTCAGGCCATATTGGCGGACTGTCAGCAGTGACAGGGGTGTTTAATTAGTGGTCAGCAGGTGGCACTGAGTTGCAACCAACGGCAAAGCGCTGATCCGCCGGGACAAGTAAAGAAATCAGTGACGACTGATCTGCTGGTAAGAATTCAGTTTTTTCTTACCCTGCTCATGGCCCGACAGTTTGCGCTGTTCCTGCTGCAGCTCGTTCAGTAGCTGCTGCTCTTCAGCCAGCAGTTCTTCGAGAAAGGTCTGCTGTTCATTAGTCAGCTGAATAAGGTCACTGACCTGACCAAACCAGGCCTGCAACACTTCATTACGCTTCTGAATGCGCTCTTCAACGCCTTCTTTCACGCCCTGGCGGATCAGGGAGCGCAACTCCAGCGACAGGTTTTTCACCTGGGTAAATAAATCACTCATATAACAATCAGCTCTGCCTTCAGTGCACCGGCCTGTTTCATAGCTTCCAGTATAGCCATGAGGTCACCCGGTGCGACGCCTACCTCATTAATGGCCTTAACGATGTCATCCAGTGACACACCCCGGTCCAGCTTGAACATGCGGCTGTCACCACCATCGTCGACCTCAATATTGGTCTGCGGCACTACCACGGTTTCGCCCTCAGCCAGAGCGTTTGGCTGTGCCACGGCAAAATCTTCATTGATGGTCACCGTCAGATTACCGTGGGTAACCGCCACCGGCTCGATCATGACTTTTTCACCCATCACAATGGTGCCGGTGCGGGAATTGATAATGACCTTGGCGCGCTCCTTACCGGTCTCGACTTCAAGGTTCTCGATCACCGACATATACGCCACCCGTTGGCTGGTATCGCGTGGCGCACTGACGCGGATGGACGTCGCATCCAGCGCTTCCGCGGTGCCCGGCCCCATCAGCTCGTTGATCTTATCCGTCAGGGCCCGTGCGGTGGTGAAATCCGGCTGATCCAGGTTAAAGATCAGACTGTCTCCACGACCAAACGAAGACGGCACCGCCGCCTCCACCGTTGCGCCATTAGGGATACGGCCAACGCTGGGCACATTCACCGTGATACTCGAACCATCATTACCATCAGCACCAAAGCCACCGACCACCAGATTACCCTGCCCCACCGCATAGACATTGCCATCAGCACCGCGCAGTGGCGTAAACAGCAGCGAACCACCACGCAGACTCTTGGCATTACCAAGAGACGAGACCGTGATATCGATACGCTGGCCCGGCTTAGCAAAGGGCGGCAACTCGGCTGTGACCGACACCGCCGCCACATTCTTCAGTTTAGGGTCCGTACCGGCCGGCAAGGTGATACCGAACTCATTCATCATGTTATTGAAGGTCTGAGTCGTGAACGGGGCTTTGTCCCCCGTACCGTCGAGACCCACAACCAGTCCGTAACCAATGAGCTGGTTGCTGCGCACACCCGCAATGCTTGAAATGTCTTTAATGCGCTCAGCATAGGCCTGGGCACTGGTCAGTGCGGTGACCATGCAAAGCAGAAGAACGGCAAGAGTTTGACGCCTGAGTGTCATGTTTTTCCCCATTCCGC
>JBPEXS010000300.1:0-1402 GCA_052031325.1 Thalassolituus sp.
CTAACTACGAGCAGAACGACGGTCTGAGCACGACCAAGTACGCTGGTACTCTGGGCTCTCCGAAATGGCGTGGTGATCTGGTAACCACCTATGCAACTACCGACTTCGACTTCTCCTGGACCATGAACTACATCGGTCGTATGGATGATGGCGGTACTGCTGATGCAGATGCTGAAGCATGGGTTACTCATGACTTCCAGTTCAACTACTTCACTCCAATCAACAGTACTGTCACGCTGGGTGTACAGAATGCCTTTGATAAAGCCATTCCTGTATACGCTTCCGGTGGTCGTCCATACGACTTCTACCTGTACAACGCGTACGGCACTATCTCCTACCTGCGTTACACTCAGAACTTCTGATCCAGAAGCTCTTATCTGAGTACAACGAAACGAAGAGGGCCCCATCGGGGCCCTTTTTGTTTGTCTGAGTTTTACAGCGGATATAAAAAAACCGGACAGACGTCCGGTTTTTATACTTCTGAAATACTGGCTACTAACAGGTATACATCTCTGCTTATGGACCAGTCTTGAGAGGGTACACTTGGATTTTCGTTATCGAGGGAATCTACCAGGGCAGCCCCAACCTCGGCGGTCCCCCTAGGCAGCCCCATGCATCATCAGGTAAAGCTCGACAATGGCGGCGGGGATGTTGCCGCAGATCTGATCAGACAGCTCCGGGTCTTCATCAATGTCGGCCATCTCCGGTTCGTCCATAAACAGGCCTGAGGCGTACATAATCGGGAACAGGTGCTGAGCAACCAGCTCTTCGCGCTCGGCGTACCAGGCTTCTTCGTGCAGGATAACGGCAGACATAAAGCCCATGGCCCAGCTTTCCAGCGGGGGTTCACCTTCATCGTCCATCAGGGTCAGGTCGGTAGGTACCGGAAAGTCGGTGCCTGAGTCCAGCCAGGCACTGATTTCTTTGCTGAGTTTCTGCAGTAACTGCTGCAGTTCGGCTTTCTGGTCTTTGGAGAAGCCGGTCTGCTCGTCAAATGCACCTTCCATCACCATATTCAGGTCAGGTTCGACAGGACCGGTGTGCAGGCCCGTCAGAAAGCCGTGGATGGCGAAAAAATCAAAGCTGTCGCTGCGCTCGGATTCGGTTTCCAGCAGCACGGCCAGGGATTCCAGTTCTTCTTCAGAGAGGGCTGGGATACTATTCAGATCTATCATAGAGACTCCATATTTTCCGCAATTTTAAGGGGCCGTTTGCTTTTATGAAAGTAAACCTTTTTTCATCTGCACGCCGTAAGAGCTACCGGCAGACCATGGCGATTGAAATCGATGGAGAAACGGTGACCCTGAATATAGCGGCTTCTCAGCGTAAGACCATGCGGCTTCAGGTGACAGATCAGGGCGAGATCGATCTGCGCATTCCGGCCGCCAGTGGGCGCGGCGAT
>JBPEXS010000301.1:0-6010 GCA_052031325.1 Thalassolituus sp.
AGTTTCGGAAAGAGTCGTTTGATCAGTGGTGCGAACTTCTCTTTGCCTTCTGCGATCACCACCTGTTCTTCTTCCTTTATTACAGCCTCAAGCGCTTGCTGTACGGCTTCATCCACCGGCATGCCGTTGGCAATGACCGTATCTTCGACATCGGCGCGGGCAGTACCTTCCCGGCGTGCGGTCTCAATAATGTTGGTCTGAACAAAGCCCGGGCACAGTGTAGTGACACGCAGCCCCAGGTCATGAACTTCGGCACGCAGTGAATCCATAAAGCCGATGACGGCATGCTTGGAGGAGCAGTAAGCGGAACGGTAGGGGATGCCCACGAGTCCAGCGATACTGGAGGTGGTAATAATGTGGCCACTACCGCGCTCAAGCATGGCGGGCAGTAATGCCTGAGTCAGGGTGACGACGGAGAAGTAGTTGATCTCCATGACCTTGCGGTACATGGCGGCATCGGCATCCTTTATAAGGGCGCGCTGGGTAATGCCGGCGTTATTAAAGAGGTAGTCCGGTACGCCGTACTCGGTCAGTACCTGAGCGGCAGCAGTGAGCACCGCTTCGTTATCCAGCATATCCACCACGACAATCCTGTGTTCATGAGAGCACTTGCAGGCAGAGCGGACCCGCTCCAGTTCGTCTTCACGGCGAGCTGAAAGAATCAGTGTGGCGCCGGCTTCGGCCAGTGCGTAAGCAAGGGCTTCACCGATGCCGGAAGAGGCCCCGGTAATCCAGACGGTTTTACCCGTGAATGTGCGACTGAAGATTGTGTGGTTCTGCATGCTGAATTCCGTACTAAATCCTATGATCCGGTGGTCACTCTAAGCGTCCATAAACCCAGAGTCCATGGGCATTCTGGCCAGGCAGGACGGGTGTCGCCGGGGTAGCATATTATTTGATCAGATGAGTTGACACACGAAACCCGTCCGCATACAATTCGCGTCCCTTTAATCCGGGGAAAGGCATTAAAGCCAAGTTTAACTGGAGTCTGGAATGCAAAACCAACGTATCCGTATCCGTCTGAAGGCGTTCGACCACCGCCTGATCGATACTTCGACTCAGGAAATTGTCGATACGGCCAAGCGTACGGGCGCTCAGGTTCGTGGGCCTATCCCACTGCCTACCCGTAAAGAGCGTTTCACTGTGCTGGTTTCTCCACACGTGAACAAAGACGCGCGCGACCAGTACGAAATTCGTACTCACAAGCGCATGCTCGACATCGTCGAACCTACTGAAAAAACAGTAGATGCGCTGATGAAACTTGATCTGGCTGCCGGTGTGGAAGTTCAGATCAGCCTGGGTTAATCACTACGATTAACTGACAGGCTTGTGTAACGCCTGACGCGCAGAACGGTTCTGACGCTGAGGCGGCCATAGCGGGTTAAAGCCCCGTACACGAGAGGAAAACAAAATGGCAATTGGTATTGTCGGTAAGAAGGCGGGTATGACCCGTGTCTTCACCGAGGAAGGTCAGTCTGTTGCTGTAACTGTGGTTCAGGTTACTCCTAACCGCGTCACTCAGGTGAAAACGTCTGAGACTGACGGCTACAGTGCGATTCAGATCACTTATGGCGAGAAGAAAGCGTCTCGCGTCTCTAAGCCCGAAGCTGGCGTGTATGCGAAAGCAAGCGTTGAAGCTGGTCGGGGTCTTATGGAATTCCGTACTGAAGAAGCCTTTGAAGCTGGTCAGGAACTGACTGTAGAGCGTTTTGAAGCAGGTCAGAAAGTAGACGTGACCGGCACTTCAAAAGGTAAAGGCTTCCAGGGTGGCGTTAAGCGCTGGAACTTTCGTACTCAGGATGCAACCCACGGTAACTCCCTGTCTCACCGCGCCCCTGGCTCCATCGGTCAGTGTCAGACTCCTGGCCGCGTATGGAAAGGCAAGAAAATGGCCGGTCACATGGGTTCCGTACAGGTAACCACTCAGATGCTGGAAGTTGTTCAGGTTGATGCTGAAAACGGCCTGCTGCTGATCAAGGGTGCTGTTCCGGGTGCAACCGGTTCCGACGTCATTGTTAAACCAGCTATCAAGGCTAAGGGGTAAGCAATGGAACTGAAAACAAACACTGGTGCAGCAGTTGCTGTGTCTGAAACCGCGTTCGGTCGTGAGTTTAACGAAGCTCTGGTTCACCAGATCGTTACTGCTTACATGGCTGGTGGTCGTCAGGGTACTAAAGCCCAGAAGAGCCGTTCTGAAGTAGCTGGTGGTGGTAAAAAGCCATGGCGTCAGAAAGGTACTGGCCGTGCACGTGCTGGTACTGCAACGTCTCCGATCTGGCGTTCTGGTGGTGTAACGTTCGCTGCTAAACCACGCGATTTCGAACAGAAAGTAAACAAGAAGATGTACCGCGCCGCCATGCAGAGCATTCTGTCTGAGCTGGTTCGTCAGGAGCGTCTGGTTGTTGCTGACTCGTTTGATGTGTCTTCACACAAAACCAAAGAATTCGTCGCCAAGCTGAAAGAATTCGATCTGAGCAATGTGCTGATCGTTTCTGATGATGTTGATGAAAACCTGTATCTGGCCGCCCGCAACGTACCGCACGTTGGTGTGACTGAAGCAGCGTCTATCGACCCTGTGAGCCTGATCGGTTTTGAAAAGGTTCTGGTGACTGTGTCTGCTCTTAAGAAGCTTGAGGAGGCCTGGGCATGATCAACGAACGTATTTATAAAGTTCTGCTGGCACCGCACGTTTCTGAAAAAGCGACCATCGTTGCTGACAAGAACAGCCAGTATGTTTTCCGCGTAGCGCCAGATGCGACTAAGCCGGAAATCAAAGCCGCTGTTGAAGCTCTGTTCGAAGTGAAAGTTCAGTCCGTACAGACCGTCAACATCAAAGGTAAAACCAAGCGTACTGCTCGTGGTTTTGGTAAGCGTAACGATGTGCGTAAAGCATACGTTCGTCTCGCCGAAGGCCAGGACATCGACTTTGCAGACGTTGAGTAAGGAGCTTAAGTCATGGCATTGGTGAAAACTAAACCGACTTCTCCCGGTCGCCGTCACCTGGTAAAAGTCGTTAACAACGAACTGCACAAAGGCAAGCCTTACGCAGGTCTGGTTGAGAAGAAGTCTAAGAGCGGTGGCCGTAACAACAACGGTCGTATCACTACCCGTCACATCGGTGGTGGTCACAAGCATCACTACCGCGTAGTGGACTTCAAGCGTAACAAAGATGGTATTCAGGGCCAGGTTGAGCGTCTGGAATACGATCCGAACCGCAGCGCTAACATCGCTCTGGTTAAATACTCTGACGGTGAGCGTCGTTACATCCTGGCCCCTAAAGGTCTGCAGGCTGGTGACTCTGTACTGTCTGGTGAAGATGCACCGATCAAAGTCGGTAGCGCTATGCCACTGCGTAACATTCCAGTTGGTAGCACCATTCACAACATCGAGCTGAAGCCTGGTAAAGGTGGTCAGATTGCCCGCTCTGCTGGTACTTCTGCACAGCTGGTTGCTCGTGAAGGTACTTACTGCACCCTGCGTCTGCGCTCTGGCGAGATGCGTAAGGTTCTGTCTGAATGTCGCGCAACTCTGGGCGAAGTCGGTAACTCTGAGCACGGTCTGCGTGAACTGGGTAAAGCCGGTGCAACCCGCTGGCGTGGTGTTCGTCCGACCGTTCGCGGTGTGGTAATGAACCCGGTTGACCACCCACACGGTGGTGGTGAAGGCCGTACCTCTGGTGGCCGTCATCCGGTGACTCCTTGGGGTGTGCCTACCAAGGGTTATAAGACTCGTAAGAATAAGCGTACCGATAAGCTGATCGTACGCCGTCGTTCTAAGTAATAGAGGGGATTGAACTGTGCCACGTTCATTGAAAAAAGGTCCATTTATCGACCATCACTTGATGAAAAAGGTAGAGGCTGCTCTTGAGAAGAACGATAAGCGTCCGATCAAGACCTGGTCTCGCCGTTCCACGATCTTTCCGGATTTTGTGGGACTGACTATTGCTGTGCATAACGGCAAACAACACGTGCCTGTTTTCGTAACTGAAGACATGGTTGGACACAAACTCGGCGAATTCGCGATGACTCGTACTTTTAAGGGTCACATTGCGGATAAGAAAGCCAAACGTTAAGGGGTGAAGAGATATGTCTGAAGTAGCCGCTGTACTGCGTGGTGCTCGCTTATCTGCACAGAAAGCTCGCCTGGTGGTTGATTCCATCCGTGGCAAAAACGTAGCTGAAGCACTGGATGTTCTGACGTTCAGCACCACTAAGGGTGCCGACATCGTTAAGAAAGTGCTGGAGTCTGCGATTGCAAATGCTGAGCACAACAATGGCGCTGATGTTGATGAGCTGACAGTTTCGACTGCGTTCGTCGATGAAGGTATGACCATGAAGCGTATCCGTCCACGTGCCAAAGGCCGTGCTGACCGTATCTTCAAGCGTACCTGTCACATCACCGTGAAAGTTTCAGAATAAGGAGTTGGTCAGATGGGTCAGAAAGTTCATCCAACCGGTATCCGCTTAGGTATTACCAAAGACCATAACTCGGTCTGGTACGCCGGTAAGGATAATTATGCCGACAACCTGCTGGCTGACATTGCTGTTCGTTCGCTGATCGAAAAGCGCCTGGAAAAAGCGTCAGTAAGCAAAGTTGTTATTGAGCGTCCAGCTCAGAACGCCAAAGTCACCATCCACACTGCCCGTCCGGGTATCGTGATCGGTAAGAAAGGTGAAGATGTTGAAGTTCTGCGCAAAGACGTAAGCGAGTTGATGGGTATTCCGGTACACATCAACATTGAAGAAGTTCGTAAACCGGATCTGGATGCCAAACTGGTAGCACAGTCTGTTGCCAGCCAGCTGGAGCGTCGTGTGATGTTCCGTCGCGCTATGAAGCGTGCGGTACAGAACGCCATGCGTGGCGGTGCCGAAGGTATCAAGATCCAGGTGAGCGGTCGTCTGGGTGGTGCTGAAATTGCGCGTGCTGAATGGTACCGCGAAGGTCGCGTTCCACTGCACACTCTGCGTGCAGATATTGATTACGCAACCTACGAAGCACATACAACCTATGGTGTTATTGGCGTGAAAGTCTGGATCTTCAAAGGTGAGATTCTGGGCGGCATCGAAGAAGTTCGTGAGCGCGCTAAGAGCCAGGGCAAAAAGAAAGGCCGTTCATAAGGGGATTGAGTGATGTTGTTACCTAAACGTACCAAGTTCCGTAAAGTCCAGACCGGCCGTAACCGTGGTCTTGCCATTCGTGGCTCCAAGGTTAGCTTTGGTGAGTACGCTCTGAAAGCGACTGGCCGTGGCCGTATGACTTCACGTCAGATCGAGGCAGCGCGTCGTGCGATGACTCGTAAAATTAAGCGTGGCGGTAAAATCTGGATCCGCGTTTTCCCGGATAAGCCAATCACTGCGAAGCCTCTTGAGGTTCGTCAGGGTAAAGGTAAGGGTAACGTTGAGTACTGGGTTTGCCAGATTCAGCCAGGCAAAGTTCTGTATGAGATGGAAGGTGTGTCCGAAGAACTGGCACGCGAAGCTTTCTCACTGGCTGCCGCAAAACTGCCATTTAATACACAGTTTGTTAAACGGACGGTGCTGTGATGAAAGCAAGTGAACTGAAAGGCAAATCAGTGGCTGAGCTGAAATCTCAGCTGGAAGAACTGTTGGGCGAGCAATTCAAGCTGCGCATGAGCAAAGCGACTAATCAGCTGGGCCAGACCCACCTGATCCGTGAAACTCGTCGTGACATCGCCCGTGTTAAAACCGTGCTGGCAAGCAAGGCAGGGGAATGAGCATGACTGAGAATACAAAAGCAGTACGTACCCTGAGTGGCCGTGTTGTCAGCAACAAAATGGATAAGTCCATCACTGTTCAGATCGAGCGTTTCGTTAAGCACCCGATCTACAAAAAATTCGTGAAGAAATCCACGAAAGTGATGGCCCATGACGCCAATAACGAATGTCAGATTGGTGACACCGTTACAGTAAAAGAGTCACGTCCACTGTCTAAAAACAAGACTTGGGCGCTGGTAAGTATCGACGAGCGCGCCGCCAAGGTTTAATACCGGG
>JBPEXS010000302.1:0-2444 GCA_052031325.1 Thalassolituus sp.
TTATAGCCAGTCTCGGTCGCATCCAGCGCAGAACGGGCTGAACGGATCGCCTGTTCACGGGCGGCGATATTTCGCACGCTGTTACGTACCTGCAGATACAGGCTGCGGATGTTCTGTTTCAATTCGCGCTTCTGCTGTTCCAGCGTTGCATCAGCAGCGGCGTAACTCAGAGCAGCCTGTTTGGTGGCGGCGTAGTTAGAGCCACCAGCCAGCAGAGGTACGGTGACCTGCAAGCCATACATTTTTGTGGTGGTGTCCAGGTCATCATCGTATCCATCAATGGACTGTGTCTCATCACTGTAGCTGGCAAACAGATTCACTGTGGGTAGATGATTCGATTTGGTGGCGTTGCGCGACAGACGTGCAGATTCCAGCTGAGCCGTGGCCGTCAGCAGGCCCGGAAAGCCTTCCATACCTGAGGTCACCCAGGCGCTGGCATCTTCCGGCTGCGGGTTGTTCAGGTCTGCATCTTCTTTCAGTGGATCAACGTCTTTAATCACGGAACCTGTCAGTGACTCCATGGCTTCGTAGCTGATTTCCAGGCTGGCCTGCATGTCCAGCAGGTTCACGTAGCTGAGGTCATAGGCGGCCTGGGCTTCGTTCAGTTCGGTCACTGGCGACAGCCCGACTTCGTAACGCTGGCGCACCTGCTCGAGTGATTGCTCGACAGATTCCACTTCAGCCTCGGCGGCGGCCAGGTTGTCCTGCGCACGCAGAATCCCAAAGTACACATCGGCAGTACGCAGAATCAGGTTCTGCTCGGCGATTTTAAGAGTCAGGTCCGAGACACTGTCCACCGACAGTGCGGCTTTATAGTTGTACCAGGTGTTCAGGTTGAACAACGGCATGTTGGCATTCAGCTCAAGTGTCGTCGCTGTGTAATCTGATTCCCGACCGGTCAAGACCAGGTCAAACTGGTTTGTTGTCTCATCATAAATCGTGGAATACGATTCTGAATCACTATTACCTTTGGCCCAGGTATAGCTGGCACTGGCCTGTGGCAGCAGGCCACCACGGGCGATGGTGGCGTTATAGCTGTCGGCTTCGCGGGTGGCGCGTGCGGCCGCAACCTGAGCATCATTGGCCACGGCAAGGTCGTATACGGCACTCAGATCCTCAGCCGCTGCTGTCATACTCAGTGACAGACCGCAGGCGGCCATGGCCAGAGGGAGAATTCTTTTCATGTGGGTACCTTTCTCAGGCTGTTAATCTCTCAGACCTGTGAGGTTCACAGACCCGTCGCCGATTATTTCGGCAATTGTCGATGGAGTCTAACAGAAAAAAATCGCATTACCCGTGCGCTTTGGTGCGCCTGAGCGAACACACTTATTAGCACAGATCATACAGGACAGTTTATGGGCGATTTAAACCTTTCCTTCACCCGCAACGACGTGGTTATTGAAACACGCGAGACCGTCTATCAGGGCTTTTTCCGCATGGAAAAACTGCGACTGAGTCACAAAACCTTCGACGGGCAGATGCTGGGGCCGTTCACCCGTGAACTCTTTACCCGTGGTGAGGCTGTCTGCGTGCTGCTCTTCGACCCCGGCCGCGATGAAGTGGTGCTGACCGAACAATTCCGTGTTGGTGCCCTAGAGGATGAACGCTCGCCCTGGTTGCTGGAGCTGGTTGCCGGCATGGTCGAAGACGGGGAATCCTACGAAGACGTTGCCCGGCGTGAATCCGAAGAAGAATCCGGCTGTACGCCCCTGAGCCTGATCCCCATCTGCCGTTACTGGGTATCCCCCGGTGGCACCGATGAACGCGTCGCTATCTACTGTGGCCTGATCGACAGTGGGAATGCCGGGGGTGTCCATGGTTTAATAGACGAACACGAAGACATCCGGGTCCACCGGATCGCATTTGCTCATGCCTGGCAGGCGGTGTCTGATGGCACCATCGACAACGCTGCCACCATCATGGCCATTCAGTGGCTGAAAATACATCACGACAGGATACGCAACGGACGCTTTCCGGATGATGCCCAACCAGACTGGGCGCGTCGGGTCTGACAGCCGGGGATAACCTGTGTCGGGCTGAAATCATCTGTGGTGGCTGCTATGTTTTCTGACCGGCCCCGAGTAACAACTGCATTGAATCGTAACCAACATCTGAGGAGAAGGTGTGCGCCGTAAGCCCTATGTCCCTGACCTGCAGGAACTGGCCTCGCTGTGTGAGTCCAATTATCTGCGCTTCCTGAAACTGCTGCCGGACACCCGGGAAGGCAGTGAAAGGGTCATTGATATCAGTACGTCCGGCGGTCAACAGGCAAAGATCCGTATTCTTGTGAACGAGGCACACCCTTACACCACCATGCTGACAGTCTCTCAGGAGGGGCTGAACCCGGAATGGATTCACCCACCCCGCATGGAGGTGCGCCTGTACCACGATGCCAGCATGGCCGAAGTGCTGTGCTATCAGAACCAGCATAAGTTTGAGGGTCG
>JBPEXS010000303.1:0-2147 GCA_052031325.1 Thalassolituus sp.
CCCGTTCAACCAGCGTCATCGCCATCGGCAGGAAGCAGTCGTACTGGCTCAGGCCGGGGCGGGCCTCCGCAAAGGGGGCTTTCTTGGCGGCGATTTCATGTGGGCGGTGGTTGGAGCTGATTGCCAGCTCACCGCGCTCAACGGCGGAGAGCAGCGCCTGACGGTCTTCTTCTGAACGCAGCGGTGGCTGAACATTGAACAGACTGCGATAGCCCATAACGGATTCATGGGTGTACAGCAGGTTGGCCAGCGGCGTGTCAGCACTGACCTGAATGCCCTGGTCTCTGGCCTGACGGATCATGCGCACACTGCGCTCGCAGCTGAGCTGGCTGATGTGCAGGCGTGCACCGGTCTGCTCTGCCAACAGCAGAATCTGTGCAAGGGCTACCGTTTCTGCCGTGGCGGGAATGCCGGGCAGACCAAGCCGTGTTGAGACCGGGCCTTCGTGCATGCAGCCACCGGCATCCAGCGCGGCATCGTTGGCCGTCAGAAACAGTGGGATATCGTAGGTTGCCGCGTATTCCATCAGGCGGCGCAGAACATAACTGTCGCGGATGGGCAGGCGGGCATTGGACATCGCCACGGCACCGGCCTCAGCCAGTGTTACCATACTGGCCAGCTGTTCGCCAGCGAGGCCCTGAGTCAGAGCCGCCAGTGGCAACACATGAACGTGCCCTGCATTAGCGGCTTTGTCGAGGATCAGTTTGATAACCGCTGAGGTATCCGCGACCGGGGAGGTATCCGGCAGACTGCAGATATGGGTAAAGCCGCCCTGGCGGGCTGCCAGAGTTTCGCTGGCGATGGTGCCTTTCTGGGCAAAGCCGGGCTCGGGCAGGTGGCCGCCCAGGTCGATCAGACCGGGCAGCAGCCACAAACCCTGGGCATCACGGCTGTCCTGGATGTCGGCGTCTGCGGGCGCTGAACCAATATGATGAATGCGGCCCTGGCTCAGCGTGATGTCCGTAACCTGATCAAGGTTGCGGGCGGGGTCCAGCAGACGGACGTTGCGGATCTGCAGCATCAGGCGGTCTCCTCGGCGCTGTTCTGGGATTGTTGGCCACTCATGGCCATGGCCATCACCGCCATTCGCACGGCAATGCCATAACTCACCTGATTGAGAATCACCGACTGCAGACCATCGGCAACGGCGGATTCGATTTCGACGCCGCGGTTGATCGGACCGGGGTGCATGACAATGGCATCCGGTCTGGCACAGGCAAGTTTGGCTTCGGTAAGACCATAGAGTTTGAAAAACTCACCTTCCGACGGCAGCAGGGCATTCTGCATACGCTCTTTCTGCAGGCGCAGCATGATCACCACATCACAGTCGGCGAGGCCTTGTTTCATATCGTAGAAGGGGCGTGCGCCCAGAGCTTCGATATCTTTTGGCAGCAGGGTGCCGGGGCCGATGACGCGGACTTCAGCCGCGCCTAAGGTTCTCAGGGCATAGATCTGCGAGCGGGCGACGCGCGAATGCAGGATGTCACCGACAATGGCCACAATTTTCCCTTCAATGGAGCCTTTGTGACGGCGGATCGTCAGCATGTCCAGCATGGCCTGTGTCGGATGCGCATGGCGACCGTCACCGGCGTTGATGATGGCAACATTCGGTGTCACCTGCTCGGCAATAAAGTGGGCTGCACCGGAATCCGCATGGCGCACCACGAACATGTCGCTGTACATGGCCTCGAGGTTCCACAGGGTGTCCATCAGGGTTTCACCCTTGGAGGTCGCCGAACGGGCGATGTCCAGATTGAGAATATCCGCAGACAGGCGCTTGGCCGCAAGCTCAAAGGTGGAGCGTGTACGGGTACTGTTCTCGAAGAAGAGGTTGACCACTGTCTTACCGCGTAACAGGGGAACCTTTTTAACCGCGCGTTCCTGGGTGCTGATAAAGGAGTCGGCGGTATCCAGAATTTCAGTGAGAAGCTCTGCGCTCAGCCCCTCTGTGGTCAGAAAGTGTTTCAGACGGCCATCTTCGGTCAGCTGGACCTGGCTTGGGTCTGTGCCATCCGTGCGGTGAATCAGACTGGTCATGTCGTTTCCCGTTCTTATGATTTGGTCACCAGGCTCAGAGTCAGCGCCTCAGGCCCGTGCAGTTTGATCTGCTGATTATCGGCAAGCTCAAGCTGCATGCCGCAGATGTC
>JBPEXS010000304.1:0-6627 GCA_052031325.1 Thalassolituus sp.
TGGCCAGAGCGGCCTGATACAGCTTGTCGTCGATCTGATAGAGGGGTTCACCGGCCTGCACTACCTGTCCTTCTTCAAACAGACGCTGTTCGATGATACCGGTGACCTGAGGGCGAACCTCCGCGACTTCTGACAGCGTAGTCCTGCCCGGCAGCTCGTTCACCAGGGTGAATGGCTTTTCCGTCACAGTGACAAAACCGGCTGCCGGTGCCGGACGCTGAGCTTGCCCGGCAGCAGCCGCACTCTGTCCACCCTCCTGGCTGCAGGCGGCCATCAAAAAGGACAGGGTCCCCACAAACAACATGGTGGAAAGTCTGGAAGAAGCGTGCATCGGGTATCCCTCTGGCTGGAATTATTTCATTGGTATAGACTAATCTATATACATGCACCGATGTATGTATAAATCTGGAACAATGAGTTGTCCCGTTCCGGATAGTGCAACAACCCCGCTGGCAACCAGTCCGCAAACGGCTTGAAACTCAGCGACTAAACCGGCAGGAAAATCATGGCCAGGCGCACTAAAGAAGAAGCACAACAGACCCGCGAAGCCATCATTGAAGCCGCTGAAATTGTCTTTCACCGCAAGGGAGTTTCAGCTACTTCCCTCAATGACATCGCACGACAGGCGGGGTTCACCCGCGGTGCGGTTTACTGGCATTTCCGCAATAAACACGAAATTTTTGTGGCCATTGTTGACGAGCTGATGGCATCCATTGATGTGTTTCATCAACAGATCGTGAACCCGGAAGAACCAGACCCCCTGGGAAAATTTGAAGCGCTGTTGCAGCACATTATTCAGGAAGTCGTGCGCAATCCCCGCCGCCGTCGCTGTTATGAAATCATTTTTCTGAAATGTGAGCGGACCGCCGAAAACCAGGTGCTGACGGAAAAACACCGTGAAAAATACGAAGAAGGCAGCGAGCGTATCCGTGCCGCCCTGCAACGGGCAATTGCTAAAGGGCAACTGTCTGACCGGCTCTGCATTGATCAGGCGGTTATCCAATTGCATACCCAGCTGACAGGCGTGATTTACCTGTGGCTGATTGCGCCGGATATGTTTGATTTTCAGACGGAGAGCAGGCGTATAATAGAATCGTACATGTGTGGCCTGAAAAGCGGATTCGGCGCATTCGACCCGGACTGCTGAGCCATGCCCTGCTGGCAGGAAGCCTGAATCATAATAACAACCAGGGACACCCAATGATCACGAACGCCAGGCCTTCACGCTTGCCACTGAATGCAGCTGCTCTGTTATTTGCACTACCATTTTTTCTTCTCTCTGGTCTGACGCTGTCATTGCCCACCAGTGCTGACCCGTTTGCCGGGCACAAACTGCACTGGAGCGACCGCAGCGAACAGATTGAATGGCAGATATTTCAGAAAGAAAAGCAGGACAACCGCTGGACCATGGAAATGGTGCCGGCCGGCAACGAAGAAAATGATCTGAGTAACCTGCTGATCGTACAGGCCTTCGTAAAACCTGAACCTTTTAATCTGCTGGAGTGGTCAAGTGCTCTCATGTACGGCTACCAACAGAGCTGTAACCAGGTACGCATTGATAAACTGAAAGACCGCGACGTGATCGGCTACGAGCAACAGTCGTTTATGATCATGTGCGGCCAGAAACTGCAGGAAGAATACGGCGTTTACAGCTTTATCAAAGCCATGCGTAAAAACGAAATGCTGTACGTCGTATTACGCGAAATACGTGTGCCACCCTCCGATACCCCCGGCGTACTGACCGTACCCAACAACAGTGAACTCAGCGACTTAAAATCCGCGCCGATAAAAGCCGTTCAGTACATCGCCAACGACGTTTTCTTATGTGGGCCGGATATTATTAATGAGGCGTGTCAGTAAGCCATCAAAAGCCTTACTGACTTTTCTGAACATCTCTTCGGTCATCATTTCTCGCGCTGGATCAAGCGCTGATCTCAACCAGCAGACAATAAAAAAGCGACCCGAGGGTCGCTTTCGATGAATAAGCTGTGTCCGAACATCTCGGACAGCGGCCCAAATCTGTGTACTGGGGGACGGCTGGCCAAGGCGTGTTGAGCGACGTTTGGTACATCCGATCTAACACCTACCGCCATGAAACAAAAAAGCGACCCTGAGGTCGCTACGATGAATAAGCTGTGTCCGAAGTATCTCGGACAGCAGCGCAAATCTGTGTACTGAGGGACGGCTGGCCAAGGCGTGTTGAGCGACGTTTGGTACATCCTATCTAAGATCAACCCCCATGAAACAAAAAAGCGACCCGAAGGTCGCTTTTCCAGATTTGCAGAAAACAGATGCCAGTAATCTGCAAATTGTCCGATGGCTGGGTGAGGCGCTGACTTCGACGTGTAGCACATCTACACGAGAAGCCAGCAACAAAGCCCAGGCGAGGACAGGAAGCAGATTTACATCATGCCGCCCATACCGCCCATTCCACCCATACCACCCATGTCAGGCATCGCTGGCGCATCATCCTTAGGAATCTCCGCAACCATGGCTTCTGTGGTGATCATCAGGCCAGCAACAGACGCTGCCGCCTGCAGTGAAGAACGGGTCACTTTGGCTGGGTCCAGGATACCCATTTCCAGCATGTCGCCGTATACACCCGTCGAAGCGTTAAAGCCGAATGCACCTTCACCCGCTTTTACTTTGTCGACGACGACGGAACCTTCGGCACCGGCGTTAGCAGCAATCTGACGGATCGGTGCTTCCATGGCGCGCAGCGCCAGGGCGATACCGACGTTCTGATCTTCGTTGTCACCTTCGACAGACACTTGAGTCAGGGCACGTACCAGGGCAACACCACCACCGGCAACCACACCTTCTTCAACCGCTGCACGGGTTGCGGCCAGAGCGTCGTCAACGCGGTCTTTCTTCTCTTTCATTTCGACTTCAGAACCAGCACCGACTTTGATCACGGCAACACCGCCAGCCAGTTTGGCCACACGTTCCTGCAGTTTTTCTTTGTCGTAGTCAGAAGTAGATGATTCAATTTCAGCGCGGATCTGATCAACGCGGGTCTTCACGTCGTCGGCTGAGCCTGCGCCATCAACAACCACAGTGTTTTCTTTGCTGATCACTACGCGGTTAGCGGTACCCAGCATATCCAGAGTGGTGGTCTCAAGAGACATACCCAGCTCTTCAGAAATCACTTTACCACCGGTCAGAACCGCGATGTCCTGCAGCATGGCTTTACGACGGTCACCAAAGCCTGGTGCTTTAACAGCGGCCACTTTGAAGGTGCCGCGCAGGTTGTTCACAACCAGAGTCGCCAGTGCCTGACCTTCAACGTCTTCGGCGATGATCAGCAGCGGACGGCCGGACTTAGCAACGTTTTCCAGAACCGGAATCAGTTCCTGCAGGTTATCGATTTTCTTCTCAACCAGCAGAATCAGCGGATGTTCCATCTCGGCGATCATTTTTTCCTGGTTGTTGATGAAGTAAGGTGACAGGAAGCCACGGTCAAACTGCATACCTTCAACCACTTCCAGCTCGTCGTTCAGGCCTTTGCCTTCTTCAACGGTGATCACACCTTCTTTACCGACTTTATCCATGGCTTCAGCAATTATGTTGCCCACGGTTTCGTCAGAGTTTGCAGAGATAGTACCTACCTGAGCGATGGACTTGCTGTCTTCACATGGCTTGGCCTGAGCTTTCAGAGCTTCAACAACGGCAGCAGTTGCCTTGTCGATACCACGCTTGAGGTCCATTGGGTTCATGCCAGCGGCAACGGCTTTCAGACCTTCGTTCACAATCGCCTGAGCCAGAACAGTCGCTGTGGTAGTACCGTCACCGGCCTGGTCGTTCGCCTGAGAGGCCACTTCTTTGACCATCTGAGCGCCCATGTTTTCGAACTTGTCTTCCAGTTCGATTTCTTTCGCCACAGACACACCGTCTTTGGTGATGGCCGGGCCACCGAACGACTTATCCAGAACCACGTTACGGCCTTTAGGGCCCAGGGTGACTTTAACGGCGTTGGCCAGTACGTTTACACCCGCGAGCATTTTGGTGCGGGCGTCATTACCGAATTTGACTTCTTTTGCAGACATGATGTTTTCCTTTGAATTCTTGGGTTATCGGTTCAGAAGAGGTCGATGATCAGTCTTCCAGAACACCGTAGATTTCGCTTTCGTTCAGAATCAGCAGCTCTTCACCACCCAGAGTGATGGTGTTGGAACCGGAATACTTACCAAACACCACGGTATCACCCACGCTTACAGCGACGGCTTTAACATCACCGTTGTCCAGAACTTTACCGGTACCCACTGCAACGACTTCACCCTGATTCGGTTTCTCCGCGGCCGAACCTGGCAGCAGAATGCCACCCGCTGTGGTCTGCTCTTCTTCCTTGCGACGTACAACGACGCGATCGTGTAAAGGACGGATTTTCATTTCAAGCTCTCTCCGATAAGTAAGCACTTGTTGAGGTTAATGACCTGCGTCCGGCTTCCGGGTCAGCCCAGGGAAGTGACGCTAGGTAATGCTGTTCTCTAGATGGGGGGCTGAATGACGATTTCAACACCCTCTGCAGAAATTTTTTTACTCAGTCTTCGCGGCGGTACTCGCCTTCGATCACATCACCGCCGTTGCGCGGGTTATGACCCGGTGCAGCGCTGTCATCACGTGGGCGGCCCTGACTGAATCCTTCGGTCCCATGGCTGGTACCTGGCCCAGCCCCGGGGCCACCGAAACCAGCGCCCATACCACCGCCGACAATGGTCCCACGGGACAGCGCCAGCTTAAGAATCTTGCCCGCCAGCTGACCGCGGATTCCCGGTGTCAGCAAGGCAAAGCCAAAGGCATCAGTGACAAATCCGGGGGTCAGCAGGAGTGCACCGGCCAGCGCCAGCAGAAAACCTTCGGCCATTTCTTTGGCTGGGAGACCACCGCGCTGCATGCTTTCATTGGCGCGCATCAGGGTGCTCAGCCCCTGAACTCTGAGCAGAGTCACGCCGATCATGGCCGTCAGCAGGATAAGTCCGATGGTCGGCAACAGGCCCAGAAACCCGCCGACTTTGATCAGCACAGTGATTTCGATGACGGGGATGATGATAAAGAGAATAAATAAGGGCACAGTGGACTCCAGACAGAACTATGAAGGGTATATGGGGCCGGTCTGCCGGGTTACAAGGGCGCGGCAGCAGACGGTGCTTGATTACACCCGCCCCTGACGGCAGACTACAGACCGCTTATGGCTGCAGAGGTTTCATCACGCTGTGGCCTGTGACTGTACAGGTTCCTGTGTTTATTACCCGACAGGAACATTCACACGCCACTGAGGGAAAATCATGTCGACTGAACATTTTGACGTTCTGATCGTTGGTGCTGGCCTGTCCGGCATCGGTATGGCCTGTCATATCACCCGGGAATGCCCGGACAAAACCTTCGCCATTCTTGAAGGCCGTGGAGCCATGGGAGGCACCTGGGACCTGTTCCGCTACCCAGGTATCCGTTCAGATTCCGATATGTTCACTCTGGGTTATAAATTCAAACCCTGGGAAAAGCGCAATGGGATTGCCGATGGTGGCGATATCCGCCAGTACATCACTGACGCCGCGGCTGAGCACAATGTTACCGACAAAATCCGCTTTAACCACAAAGTGAAAAGTGCCAACTGGAACAGCGCCGATAATCAGTGGCAGGTCACCGCCGAAGTGAATGGCGAAGAACGCACCTTCACCTCCAGCTATATCGTTGGCTGTACCGGTTACTACAACTACGACGAAGGATTCACCCCGCACTTTGAAGGTCGTGACGACTTCAAAGGCACTGTGGTGCATCCGCAGCACTGGCCGGAAGACCTCGATTACAAGGACAAGAAAGTGGTGGTCATTGGTTCTGGCGCCACAGCCGTGACCCTGATTCCATCCATGGCCAAGGATGTCAGCAAGATCACCATGCTGCAGCGCTCACCGACCTACATCATTCCAATGCCACTGGAAGACCACGTCGCCATCGGTCTGCGTAAGTTCCTGCCAGAGAGCTTTGTTTATACTCTGGTGCGCATGCGCAACCTGTTCCTGACGTACACCTTCTTTAATTACTGCCGCAAATTCCCCGACAAAGCGCGCAGCATGATTTACCACGTAAACCGTAAGTTCCTGCCTGACGGTTTTGACATGACGCACTTCACGCCTAAGTACAACCCGTGGGATGAGCGTCTGTGCGTGGTGCCAAATGGCGACCTCTACAAATCAATCCGCAAAGGCAAGGCCGATATCGTCACCGACCACATTGATCGCTTTGTGGAGAACGGCATCCTGCTGAAATCCGGCGAGGTGCTGGAAGCGGACATCATCGTCACGGCTACCGGTCTGAACATTCAGCTGCTGGGCAAAGTAAACCTGACCATCGATGGCCAGCCATTCGATATCAGTGACAAGATGAGCTACCGCGGCGTGATGTTCGAAGGCATTCCGAATGCGGCCATGATTTTTGGTTACACCAACGCGTCCTGGACGCTGAAAGCCGACCTGATCGCAGAGTATTTCTGTGGTCTGATGAAGCATATGGATAAGAAAGGCTTTAAGTCAGTCGTACCGGTGAATGACAACCCGGCCATGGGCAAAAAGTCCTTCCTGGATCTGAGCTCCGGTTATGTTTCCCGCGCCCGCGATCAACTGCCTTTGC
>JBPEXS010000305.1:0-15754 GCA_052031325.1 Thalassolituus sp.
CACGACTCCGGCAAATATTAGGTGTCTATCCGTTCAGATGAGTAAAACCCGTCACGACCCCACCCGCGTTTCATTCATACAGATTGATGAAGATAACCATGGTCAGCGCGTCGATAACTTCCTGCTGACCCTACTAAAAGGCGCCCCCAAAAGCCTGGTTTACCGCATCATCCGCAAAGGTGAGGTGCGACTCAATAAGGGGCGCGTCAAGGCCGACAGTCGCCTGAGTGCGGGCGACACCTTACGTGTTCCTCCTGTCCGGCTGCCGGAGCAGGGTGAGGTGCCAGATGTTTCTCCTGCACTGGCTGAGCTGCTGAGGGGTAGTATTCTTCATGAAGATGATGGCCTGCTTGCGGTTAATAAGCCTCATGGGCTAGCTGTGCATGGCGGCAGTGGAGTCAGTCTTGGCATGATCGAGGCGCTGCGCAAGCTGCGTCCTCAGCACAGTTTTCTTGAGCTCGTGCATCGCCTGGACAGGGACACTTCCGGGGTGATCCTGGTTGCCAAGAAGCGCTCTGTTCTGACTGCGCTTCAGCAGATGCTGGTTAATAAGCAGGGAATCCGTAAGCAATACCTGGCGCTGGTTCACGGTCAGTGGGATGTCAATGTTCAGGATGTGAAGCTGCCACTGCTGCGCACCGAGCGTCAGTCTGGTGAGCGTATCGTTGTGGTCAGCGAAGAAGGTAAGAGTGCCCATACCCGTACTCGTCACCTGTCCAGCGGTCACAAATACTCATTGATCGCAGCTGAGCCAGTGACCGGGCGCACACATCAGATCCGCGTTCACTGCCTGTCTCAGGGGCATATTATTGCCGGTGATCAGAAGTATTCCGATAAAGTGTTGTCTGAGATGGATAAGGCTCAGGGCATTCAGCGGCTGTGTCTGCATGCCTGGCAGCTTAATTTCCGTCATCCGATGACGGGTGAGCAGCTCCATCTGGTTGCGTCCCCGGATGATGAGCTGACTGGCGTGTTTGAAAAAGCAGGCTGCAAGCTGGAGGTGGCACAATGAAATACCCACTGATTATTTTCGATTGGGATGGCACCCTGTCTGACTCTACGGGTCGGATTGTAGATTGCATTCATCATGCCGCGCGTGAAACCGGCCTGCCGCCGGTGTCGGATGATCAGGCCCGGCATATTATTGGCCTTGGTCTGACAGAGGCGCTCGAGGCCCTCTGGCCTGGCGTTGAGTCCCATCATATCGCCAGCATGCGTGATGCTTATGCCGATCACTTTGTCAGCGGTAGTCAGATTCAGATGAGCTTCTTTGAGGGTGTGGCTGCGATGCTGGATGACTTGAAATCGTCGCGCCATCTGGCGGTGGCAACCGGCAAAAGCCGTCGAGGGCTGGATCGCATTCTCAGTGAGCTGGATGTGGAGCATTATTTTCATATCACGCGCTGTGCGGACGAGACCCGCTCAAAGCCCCATCCGTTGATGCTGGAAGAAATACTGACTGAAACAGGCTATTCCGCCAGTCAGGCCCTGATGGTCGGGGATACCAGCTATGATCTGAATATGGCGACTGCCGCCGGGGTTGATGGTCTGGCGGTAACCTATGGCGCCCATTCAGAAGAACATTTGTCAACTTGTCGTCCGGTTGGTGTGTGTCGTAGCATCACTGAACTCCGGAATTGGATAGAGAACAATGGATAACCAATCGCAAGATCCGCAACATCAGCGTCCTGATGAAAGCAGTAAAGAGTGGAAGCTGATCGACAAGGCTCTGATGTCAGCTCAGGCTGAGCAGAAGACCGCGCGTCGCTGGGGAATCTTTTTTAAACTGCTCACATTCACCTACCTGTTTGCCATTCTGGTGTTTATTCGTGGCTCTGGTAGCGTCGAGAAAATGGATATGGGGCGCAACTCAGAGCATGTTGCCGTAATTGAGGTGAGCGGCGTCATCGCGGCCGAAGAGCTGGCCAGTGCGGACCATCTGATCGGCTCACTGCGCGAGGCCTTTAAGAATGAGCAGGCGAAAGGCGTCATTCTTCGCATTAACAGCCCTGGTGGCAGCCCGGTTCAGTCGGGTTATGTGTACGACGAGATTAAACGCCTGAAAACAACGCGTGAAGACTTCCCTGTTTACGCGGTCATTATGGACCTGGGTGCGTCCGGTGCTTATTACATTGCGGCGGCAGCGGATGAAATCTACGCCGATAAAGCCAGCCTGGTTGGTTCAATCGGTGTTATCGGTGCTGGTTTTGGCTTTGTTGATGCCATGGAAAAGCTCGGAGTAGAGCGCCGTATGTACACCTCTGGTGAACATAAGGGTTTTCTTGATCCTTTCAGTCCGCAGAACCCAGAAGAGGTTAAGTTCTGGGAAGGTGTACTGGATGTGACTCATCAGCAGTTTATTGATCAGGTTAAGAAAGGCCGGGGTGATCGCCTGGCTGATGACCCTCAGCTGTTCAGTGGTCTGGTGTGGACCGGTGAGCAGGCCGTTGACCTGGGATTGGTCGATGGTCTGTCCAGTACCAGTCAACTGGCCCGCGACAAGCTGAACAGCGAAGAGCTGGTGAATTACAGTTATCACCCTGAGCCCTGGAAGCAGTTCTTTGAGGACTTTGGTGTCAGTGTGGGGCAGGGTGCAGCCAGCTTTTTCAGTCAGCAGGCGCTGATTCTGCGCTGATGACGTGGCCGAGGGGTTTTGGGTCGGGTATGTTTTTTTGCCCAGCCCGCCAGAACACCCTGTTTTTTAAATAAATTTTTGACATAAGAGGGCGACATACCTATGATGTCGCGCACTATGACTGAGGCTCGACTCCCAAAACGCGTTGATGCCACTAAGTTAGTTGAGTTAAATCAACAGTTTAGGGCTCAAATTGATATCAAGTCCTTAGCCCGTATCCTGGATGCCACAGCGCATGCCGAGACGCCGGTTAAGGTAGAACTTGATTTTCAGCGGGATGAAGAGGGAAACCGCACAGTATCAGGTCAATGCTTCACCCATGTTGATATGGTGTGTCAGCGCTGTCTTGGAACTGTCGGCCTGGATATCAGCAGTCAGTTTCATATCGGTCTGGTTTTTTCAGATGAACAGGCAAAACACTTGCCGAAGCGTCTGGAGCCAGCAGAAATGGACGAAAATGGCCAGCTGAATCTCTGGGAGTTAATAGAAGATGAAATTCTTCTGAATCTTCCTGAATTCCCGATGCACCCGGAAGGTGAATGCCGGATGTATCAGGTCGAGTCGGATAACGAACCAGAAGCTGTCGAGAAAAAGGAAAACCCTTTCGATATTCTCGCCACGCTAAAACAGAAACAGTGAACAGGAGTCAACCATGGCCGTTCAACAAAACAAAGTGACCCGCTCTAAGCGTGGCATGCGTCGCTCTCACGATGCAGTGGATACCAACACCATCGCTCTGACAACTGATGCGACCAGCGGTGAAACTCACCGTCGTCATCACGTTTCAGCTGATGGCTTTTACCGTGGCAAGAAAGTGGTAGAAACTGGCAACAGCTGATTGCTATGTTAACTATCGCAGTTGACGCTATGGGCGGGGACTTAGGTCCCCGCGTTGCGTTCAGGGCCTGTCGCAGTCTGCTTAAGGCTCAGTCCGACATCCGGATTATCCTTCCCCTCGAGCCCGATTATCAGGCTGAAGCAAAAAAAATTCTTGCCAAATACTCAAGTCGTGTCGACCTCTCTGAATGTTCAGGCCACGTCCGCATGCACGATCATCCACGCAATGCACTCCGCCAGTGTGAAGAGCAGACAATGGGCGCGGCGCTTATTGCACTGCAGCAAGGTGATGCCATGGGGGTTCTGTCGATTGGCAACACCGGCGCACTTCTGGTCTTGGCAAGACACCTGCTGGGGACACTGGAGGGCATAGAGAGACCCGCACTTGCAACGCAGCTACCGACGCGGGGCAAGCCTCTGCTGATGCTGGACCTGGGGGCCAATCTTTCAGTTAATGCAATGCAGCTTGCCCAGCTCGCTCTGATGGCTGTTGCCTGGTATCGGGCGGGCAACATCAGTGATCCGGCCGTTGGCCTTCTCAATATCGGCAGCGAACCGGGGAAGGGGCCTGAGTCGGTGAGGGAGGCTGCTGGCGTCCTCACCGAAGTTCTGGGTCCGGCTTATCAGGGGTTTGTTGAAGGGGATCGTCTTTTTGATGGTGGTCTTGATGCCGTTATCTGTGATGGTTACTCCGGCAACCTGATTCTGAAGAGCACAGAAGGACTCATTGACTGGATGACGCACATGATGGCGTCTGAGTTGGGCAATGCTAAAACCCTCAAGTGGATGGTGCCCTTATGGAAAGCCAGCATCCGGCGACTGGATCGCAAAGTGTCGCCCTCCCGGCACGGCGGCGCCATGCTGCTTGGGGTTAACGGTCATGTCGCCAAAACCCACGGCAAATCGGATGAAACCACGTTCCGCTATGCGCTGGAGTACCTGGTCCGGCAGGTGCGTCAGCGTGATCAGATGGCGTTTGCAAATGAATACCGCACGCTGAACCAGGCTGCCGAAGCTTTTATGGCTGCCGGGTAATTTCTCATCTGTTGCTGCCTCCTTATCTCTACTGCAACGTCAGTATAGGGATGCATTGAAAATAAAAAATTGTCAGAATAGCGCCCGATTTACGGTGTCCGGCTCAGGCGGGCGCACGACAGAGCACGAACAAACATAAGAACAGGCCAGATATGACTGATGTAGTTGCCTTTTTTCCGGGCCAGGGGGCTCAGCAGGTGGGTATGCTTGCTGATATTGCCGAAGCTTTTCCCCAGGTGAAGACCACTTTTGAAGAAGCCTCAGAGGCACTGGGTTTTGATCTGTGGTCAATGGCACAGAATGGTCCGGATTCAGTCCTGAATCAGACATTCAATACTCAGCCAGCATTGCTGGCAGCCAGTACCGCTATCTGGCGCATTCTGACCGATGAGTGCCCGGCCTTACAGGTCACCGCAGCCGCCGGTCATTCTCTGGGTGAATATTCGGCCCTGGTTGCCGCAGGCAGTATTGAGTTTGCCGATGCCGTAAAGCTTGTACGTCGCCGCGGCGAGCTGATGGAAGCTGCTGTCCCTGATGGTAAGGGTGGCATGGCAGCAATCCTGGGTCTTGATAACGATCAGATTGCCCAGGTGTGTGAAGAGGCTGCGCCTGCTGGCCTGGTTCAGGCTGCTAACTTTAACGCCCCGGGACAGATAGTGATTGCCGGTGAGGCACCGGCTGTTCAGAAAGCGATTGAGCTGGCCAAGGCCAGTGGTGCCAAACGCGCATTGCCGCTTGCCGTAAGTGGGCCATTCCATTCCAGCCTGATGAAACCCGCGGCCGAATCGTTCCGCGAAGACCTCAATGCTATCCAATGGCGCGCCCCGGATTTCCCAGTCTACCACAATGCCGGAAACTCACCGGCAACACTGGAAACACTGACTGATCGACTTGAGGCTCAACTCTATAGCCCCGTTGACTGGATTGGGGCTGTCCGGGCCGTCCGCACCATGGCTGAACAGGGCATTGAAATCGGCCCGGGCAAAGTCATCAGTGGGCTGAATAAACGCATCGATAAGACTCAGGCAGTGAGTGCTACGCAGGATCTTGCGTCGCTTAAAAGCACCATGGCAATGATTCAGGGAGTTTCGTAATGGCCGACAAGAAGCTCGCACTGGTTACCGGTGCCTCCCGTGGCATAGGCCTGGCGATTGCCCAGCGCTTGATTGACGACGGCTTTCAGGTTATCGGCACTGCGACCTCCGAAGGTGGCGTGCAACAGCTCAGTGAGAAGCTGCAGTCCTCCGGGGATGAACATTCCGCCATGCTGCTCAATATCAGTGATTCTGAGCAGACTGAAGCGGCACTCGCGCAGCTGATCAGCGAGCATGGCGTGCCTAATGTGGTGGTCAATAATGCAGGCATCACCCGCGACAACCTGTTTCTGCGCCTTAATGAAGAAGACTGGCAGGCAGTGATTAACACCAATCTTTCTGGTGTATTCCGTGTGTGCAAAGCGCTGACAAAGGCTATGCTGAAGAAAAAAGAAGGCAGCATCATCAATATCAGTTCCGTGATCGGTACAACAGGTAATGCGGGGCAGGCCAATTATGCCGCTGCCAAGGCAGGGCTCGAAGGCTTCAGTCGTTCGCTGGCACAGGAGATTGCCAGTCGCAACATCACAGTTAACTGCATTGCCCCGGGATTTATTCAAACGGATATGACGGATGTCTTGCCTGAAACGCAAAAAGAGGCCATCCTAGCGACCATTCCGGGAAAGCGCTTCGGCAGGCCAGAAGATATTGCCGGAGCCGTCGCTTTTTTAGCCAGCGACGATGCCAGATACATCACCGGCCAGACACTGCATGTGAATGGCGGCATGAATATGGGCTGAGCCCCATACGGACTTTCTGAAACTTTAGGAAATACTCATGAGCAACATCGAAGAACGTGTAAAGAAAATCGTCTGTGAACAGCTGGGCGTCAAGGAAGAAGAAGTGAAGACCTCATCCTCTTTCGTTGATGATCTGGGTGCTGACTCTCTGGACACTGTAGAGCTGGTTATGGCTCTGGAAGAAGAATTTGAAACTGAAATTCCTGATGAAGACGCTGAAAAGCTGACCACCGTTCAGGAAGCGATTGACTACATCGTTGCCAACCTCTGAGGTCTGGCCTGCAGAGAAGCCGCGTAATCTGACGCGGCTTTTTTTTGCCCGCTCTTAAGTCGATTTACTCAGTGTGACGGACATATCCATGAAGCGCGTTGTAATTACCGGGTTAGGTACGGTTAACCCGCTGGCCCTGAATGTTGCGGACACATGGTCAGCACTCTCTGCCGGGCGCAGCGGCATCCGCTCTATCGAGCATTTCGATGCCAGTGAGTTCTCCGTGAACTTTGCCGGTATGCCACCAGGCTTTGATCCTGAACCTGTCATCAGCCGCAAAGAAGCCCGTCGCCTTGATCTGTTTATCCAGTACGCCATGGTCGCCGCAGAAGAGGCCATCCTTTCTGCGGGCCTGACCAATAATTTTGATCCGGATCGCTGTGGCGTTGCCGTCGGGTCGGGTATTGGTGGCCTCGGCACTATCGAGCAGAACGTACGTCAGCTGGTAGCCAGTGGCCCGCGCAAGGTCTCTCCGTTTCTGGTGCCCGGTTCTGTGGTTAATATGGCTTCTGGCAACATTGCCATCCGTCACAATATGCGGGGTCCGAACTTTTCCATCGCTACAGCCTGTACGACTGGCGCGCACAATATTGGTTTTGCGGCCCGGGCCATTGCCTGTGGCGATGCGGATGTCATGCTCGCCGGAGGGTCAGAGGCCGCCTGCTGCCCAACGGGCATGGCCGGTTTCGCATCTGCGCGTGCACTGAGTGTCCGTAATGAAGACCCTGCTGCAGCGAGCCGCCCCTGGGACAGACAGCGCGATGGTTTTGTTCTCAGTGACGGCGCTGCGGTGCTCGTGCTTGAGTCTCTTGAACATGCACAGGCCAGAGGCGCGAATATTCTGGCCGAGCTGACAGGCTTTGGCATGAGTGATGATGCACATCATGTGACCTCACCTCCGGAAGACGGCCGTGGTGCTGCACAGGCCATGGCTAATGCCCTGCGCAATGCCGGTCTGACAGCGCAGCAGATTGATTACATCAATGCGCATGGCACGTCGACTCCACTGGGGGATGTGGCTGAAATCAACGCAATCAAGACCGCATTGGGACCGGCCGCACCAGACACGCCGGTTTCTTCTACAAAGTCCATGACTGGCCACTTGTTGGGTGCCGCCGGAGCACTGGAGGCACTGATCTGCGTAATGTCACTCAAATATGGGCTGATACCTCCAACCATTAATCTGGAAGAGCCCGAGGATGGCTGCGATCTTGACCTGGTGCCGGCTAAAGCACGGCCAGCCGATCTGCAGCATGTTATGTCCAACTCTTTTGGTTTTGGTGGTACGAATGCCGCACTCATCTTCAGTGCGGTGGTTGATTGATGCTTCTGCAATACCGTATACAGGATCGCCAGTGGACTGAGGCGGAAGATCTACCTGACAGGGGGCTGCAGTTTGGCGACGGGCTTTTCGAAACCGTCCGTCTGAACGCCTGCGGCAAAGCCCCACTGAAAGACTTCCACCTGCAACGGCTTACCCGAGGCCTTGAGCGGTTGGGCTTTTCGCACGCCGCCAGCCAGGCTGCTCTTTCGGTCTTTTCAGGCTTGCTTGAGGGGGGTATGTCGCTATCTGAGTCGGCAAATGCCTTCAAACTGATGGTCACCCGGGGCCGCAGTGAGCGCGGGTACGCGTCGGCCTGCGACCTTTCACCGGGTATTTACGTCCAGTTTTTCTCTGCTGCTCCTGTGCCTGCGCCAGGCAGCCCTGAGCAGTTAATTGTGGTGGGCGTTAATCCCGTGCGGCTCAGCAGGCAACCTCTGCTGGCAGGACTGAAGCACCTGAACCGTCTTGAGCAGGTGATGGCACGCCGTTCATTCTCTGAATCCTGGGCTGAGACCCTGATGCTCGACACCGACAATCAGGTCATCGAAGGCTGCATGAGTAACCTGTACTTTAAAATCGATCAGCGCTGGTATACACCTGGCCTCGCAGACTCTGGCGTATGCGGGGTTGTGCGTAGCTGGTTGCTATCACAGGAAATTGTCACAGAAAAAGCACTGGCGTTGTCTGAGTTGCCTGAATGTTCTGCGCTGGCATTCAGCAATACATTGACGGGCATTCGCAGCGTCGTCCGGGTAGATGATGCTGAATTAGCACCAGACCCGGATGTCGCACTCTGGCAGGATGCCTTCCGGTCACTATTTAACTGAGGTTCTACATGCTGTTGCGATCATTGGCCGCTGCGCTGATCGTTCTCTTGCTTGCCGCTGTCCTGGCTGGCAGCGCCGGGTATTACTGGGTGTCGCAGCCCAATCTCAACTCTGAGCCTGTGGTGATTGATATCCGCCGCGGCGACACACTCAACCAGCTTGCGTCAGACTGGGAGGCGGCCGGTTGGCTGCGCTCAGCTCTGGCGCTGAAGGTCGTCAGCAGAATGACCGGGGAGGGACATGATATCCGCCCGGGTGAATACATTGTTCCTGCCGGGCTGAGTAATCTGCAGCTGCTGACGTTTCTGGGGCAGGCTCAGGCAAAAACCTACCGTGTCACCCTGATTGAGGGACAGCCGGTCACTGCTGCGCTGACGCAGCTGGCTTCTACGTCTGAGCTGGTGCAGGATATTTCGCCACTCAATGTCGATACGGTCAAAGCATTCCTCGGCGTTGAAGGCTCTCTTGAAGGGCAGCTGTACCCGGATACCTATGTCTTTCACCGCAATAACACGGTCTCTTCGGTTCTGATTCAGGCGCATGAGCGACTGACTGAGGTGCTGACCGATGAGTGGCAGCAGCGCAGCGCAGACTTACCGTACGAGTCGGCCTATGAAGCGCTGATCATGGCCTCTATTGTCGAAAAAGAAACCGGGGTTGCCAGTGAGCGCCCGGTAATTGCCGGAGTGTTTGTCCGCAGGCTGCAGAAGAATATGCGCCTTGAGACCGACCCGACCGTGATTTATGGCCTGGGCAGCGATTATCAGGGTAACCTGAAACGCAGTCACCTCAGGGACGCTGCAAACCAATACAACACGTATCGTCACAAAGGGCTACCACCCGGACCCATTGCCCTTGCCGGACGCGCTGCCATTCATGCGGCACTGCATCCCGCAGACGGTACTGAGCTGTATTTTGTTGCCAAAGGCGATGGCAGCCATTATTTTTCTTCAACGCTGGCTGAACACTCTGAGGCAGTCAGACGTTACCAGCTGAACCGTCGTAGTGATTACCGCTCATCACCGGCACCCGGTCAGCAAAACACCACAGGAGACCCGGCAGAGTGAGCCGACAACCCGGACGCTTTATCACCTTTGAAGGGGGAGAAGGCGTTGGCAAATCGACCAATATCGCATTTTCTGCCCAGTGGCTGAAACAGCAGGGCATCGAGGTGATTGTCACCCGTGAGCCCGGTGGCACCCCCATCGCGGAGTCTATCCGCAACGACCTTCTGAAGGCACACCACGACGAAATCATGCACCCGCGCACAGAGCTGCTGCTGGTGTTTGCCGCCCGCGCCCAACATATTGAGCAGGTTATACGCCCGGCGTTGCAGCGTGGGGCCTGGGTGCTGTGTGATCGTTTTACCGACTCGACTATTGCTTATCAGGGTTATGGCCGTGGCCTGCCTATGCACGAGATCGAAACACTCAAGACGCTGGTGCAGCCTGATCTGGAGCCTGACCGTACGTTCCTGTTGGATGCGCCGCTGGATGTCGGTATGGGCCGTGCCGCCCGCCGAGGAGCCGAGGCAGGCGAAGTAACGGATCGTTTTGAGACTGAGCAGCAAACCTTCTTCGAGAAAGTGCGCGCTGGTTTTCTTGCGCTTGCGGCAGATCAACCGCGCTTCATAACACTGGATGCTGCACAGCCTCTTGATACCGTTCAGAGTGAGCTGCTGACTCATCTGCAGCAACTGCTCAGTGAGTCTGCTCTATGAGCCTGTATCCCTGGCAGCATGCTTCGTGGGAGTCCCTGACTCATCGTCACAGCAGTGCTGGCTTACCCCATGCGTTACTGTTTGCCGGAGCGGAAGGCACCGGTAAGCATTCATTGTGTCTGGCCGTTGCTACCTGGCTACTGTGTAAAACCAACGCCGATGGCAAGGCCGCAAAGGCCTGTGGTCAGTGCCACAGCTGCCAGTTGATGGCTGCAGGGACACACCCGGACTTTATGATCTGCCAGCCAGAAGAAGACAGTCGTCAGATCCGTATTGATACCGTTCGACGATTAAATCAGTTTATTTACTCAACGCCTCAGATCAGCCACTGCCAGGTGGTGATTCTACGTCCGCTGGAGGTGATGAATGTCAGTGCAGCTAACGCACTACTGAAGACACTGGAAGAGCCGCCCGGTGAGAGCTTTCTGCTGCTTGAAGCTGAGCGTCCCGGCTCTGTACTCCCGACCATTCGCAGTCGTTGTCAGACCATCAGTCTGTCGCTGCCACCAGAAACCCTGTCTCTGCAATGGATGGCAGAGCAGGGCGTTGCAGAGGATGATGCGCTTGCAGCGCTTAAGCGCAACGGCCATGCCCCGCTGGCGGCACACGCCTGGCTGACATCCGAACTGTCCAATCAACAGGCTCACTGGCTGGAGCAGATTCAGCAGTTTGTCAGTGGCAGTCTGTCACTGGATGCCTTATCCGGACCGCTCAGCAAATCGTTCCCCGAGGTGATTGACTGGTGGTATGACCTTACCTGCGATTTGATGCGTGCCTATTCAGGGGCGCCAAATGATTTATGCCGTCACGGAGACCTGGCGGCTCGCCTGCTTAATGATCCGGTTTATGGACGAATTGCTGTTGATATCCAAAAACTGCTAACCTTTCTTGATAAACTGCAGCAACTGAATGCCCAGCTGAAGTCAGGGGCTGCACATCATAATAAAACACTGACAATCGAGGTGCTGCTGCTGGAGTGGCGCCAGATGCTCGCCAACCACAGCGGAGTCATCTCTCAATGAATACCGGCAATCATGGCATTCTGTCACTGACCATCCGAGACCCTTCCGTGCTTTACGCGGCATACATGCCGTACCTGAACCATGGCGGCCTGTTCATTCCCACCAACAAGGTTTATCACCTGGGTGATGAAGTCTTTATGCTGCTCAAACTGATGGAAGAGGCTGAAAAGATACCCGTGGCCGGTAAAGTAGTCTGGGTCACTCCTCGCGGTGCGCAGGGCAACAAGGTGGCTGGCATTGGAGTGCAGTTTAATGGCGAAGACGACACCGCTCGCGCACGCATTGAGAAATACCTGACGGGGACTATCGGTTCCGACCGAATTACTCACACCATGTGAATATGCTGCATCAAAATGAGATTTCACTGAAAAGACCGGCAAATGCCGGTCTTTTGGTTTCTGTCTCTTGGTTTCTGCCTATTGGTTTCTATCTTTTGGGTCAGAGAAGCTCTCTGAGAATCTCTAAACCACGGTCCATGGCACTCTGCGGCGTATGGAAGTGCGGCGAGAAACGTACACCGCCGCCACGGGCTGCGCAGATCACACCTGCCTTCATCAGCGACTGATAAAGCTCGTTACTGTCTTTGCCCGGAATCTCAAAAGTGAGGATGCCACTGCGCCCCAGACTGTGCTCGGGCGTCAGAATGGTTGCTCCGAGTTTTCTCAGGCCATCAGCCAGATAAAGCACATTATCGGATACGGCAGCAGCCACCCGGTCAATGCCGATTTCAAGCAGCAGACGGGTGCTGGCTTCAAGGGCGTGGGTAGCCAGAATGTTCGGGCTGCCGCATTCAAAGCGACGCGCGCTGGCGGCGGGCTCCCACTCATGGGTGCTGTAATCTCCCATGTTTTCCACCATGTGCCAGCCGTATTCGACCAGTTTCAGCTCATTGATACGTTCTTTGCGGACGAAGAAAAAGCCCAGCCCCTCAGGCCCCAACAGCCATTTATGGCCATCGGCCATGGCAAAGTCGCACTGGCAGCGCTTGACGTCGAAGGGAATGACACCGACCTGCTGAATGGCATCTACACAAAACAGAACGCCAGCGGCTTTGCAGGCTTCGCCTATGAGTTCGAGATTCAGGCGCGTGCCACTGGCATACTGAATTGCCGAAACCGAAACCAGGCGACAGCCCTGACTTATGGCCTGGAGCAGGGCTGCTTCCGGCTCCGGCCCTTTCAGGCTGATTTCCTCGACGGTGACGCCCTGAGAAGCCAGTGACTCCCACACGATACGGTTTGACGGAAACTCTTCATCGCTGATCAGTACGCGGTCGCCGCGCTGCCAGTCGATACCTGCAGCCACAAATGAAAGAGCCTCTGAGGTATTCTTCACCAATGCGACTTCATCAGCAGAGGCGCCCAGGATCTGCGCCAGCTGATCACGCAGACGTTTTTCAGCCGTCAGCCAGTGCGGGTAGTTGCTGGCGCCGCGCACACTGTTTTCGGTAGCAAACCCGGCGACGGCATCGCTGGCACTGACTGGCCAGGGCGCGACGGCGGCATGATTAAGGTAAACACACTGTTCATTTACCGGGAATTCGTGTTGATACTCAGACGCGGGGCTGTTCATGAGGACCTCTGGGTGTAAGATGAAGTCTGTACAAAAAACTATACCACCAGAGTAAGACGCACTACATGTCCGAATCCCAGATTGCCTCAGCCTGCGCTACAAATGACGCGTTTGAGCTGATCAGCTCGACCCCGGTTGACTCACTGAACATCGAAATCCAGCACTATCAGCATAAGAAAACCGGCGCCGTGCACTACCACATTGCCAGCGAACACGATGAAAAGGTGTTCCTCGTGGCTGTGCGTACTATGCCGCATGATTCGACTGGCATTGCCCACATTCTTGAGCACACAGCGTTGTGCGGCAGTGAAAAATACCCGGTGCGCGATCCGTTCTTTATGATGACTCGCCGTTCACTGAATACGTTCATGAACGCCATGACCAGCAGTGACTGGACCGCCTATCCGTTTGCTTCGCAGAACGATAAAGACTTCGACAATCTTCTTGATGTGTACCTGGATGCGGTGTTCTTCGCCCGTCTGCATGAACTCGACTTTGCTCAGGAAGGGCATCGCGTAGAGCTGAAAGACCCGGAAGATCCCGAGTCACCGCTGGAATTCAAAGGCGTTGTTTTCAATGAAATGAAAGGCGCTATGTCTTCACCGGTATCACAGCTTTGGCAGGGCATCAGTGGTGCGCTGTTCCCGACCACAACCTATCACTACAACAGTGGCGGCGAACCTGAAGCCATTACTGATCTGACCTATGACGAGCTGAAAGCCTTCTACACCACCCACTACCACCCCAGCAACGCCATGATCATGACCTTCGGCAATCTGGATGTGGCTGAGATTCAGCAGAAGATGGACCAGCAGGCGCTGAGCCGTTTTGAAAAGCAGGACAAAGAGTGGCGCGTAGAACCTGAGCAGCGTTTTTCAGAACCGCAGGTGGTTGTGTCCTGTTACGGCGTCGACAGTGATGATCTGTCCGGTAAAACTCATCATCTGGTGGGTTGGCTGCTGGGTGACTCTGTGGATCTGGATGCTCAGCTGGAGGCTCATCTGGTCAGTGATGTGTTGTTGGATAACAGTGCCTCGCCACTGCGTCATGCGCTGGAATCTACCGAACTTGGCTCAACACCTTCACCATTGTGTGGGCTGGAAGACTCCAACCGTGAAATGAGCTTTATGTGTGGCGTTGAGGGCAGTGACCCTGAGCACGCAGCCGCCGTAGAGCAGCTGATACTGGATGTTCTGAATAAAGTGGCCGCAGAGGGGGTTCCTCAGGCCATGGTTGAGGCGTCATTGCATCAGCTTGAGCTGCACCAGCGTGAAATTGGTGGTGACTCGTATCCTTATGGGCTGCAGCTGATCATGAATGCCTTGCCTGCGGCTACCCATCATGGCGACCCTGTGGCATTACTCAATCTTGATCCGGCACTTGTGCGTCTTCGTGCAAAAGCCACGCAGCCAGGGTTTATGCAGGAGGCCGTTACCCGTCTGCTGCTCAATAATCCGCACCGTGTGCGTTATACCCTGAAGCCGAATGCAGAACTGAATGCGGCAAAAGCGGCTAAAGAACAACAGATTCTGGCGGATAAGCGCGCAGCGATGTCTGCAGAAGATATTGAAGCCGTTAAAGCTCAGGCTCTGGCGCTTGAAGAACGTCAGGCGATGGAGGATGACCCGGACCTTCTGCCACAGGTAACGCTGGCGGATGTCACCCCTGAAATGAGTTATATGGCTCCGACTGCGAATCATCAGACGGGGCTGCCTGTCACTGAGTACGTGACGGGCACCAACGGTATTGTCTACCAGCAGTTGCTGCTCGACCTGCCGCGGATGTCAGCAGAGCAGCTTACCTGGCTGCCATTCTTCACCCAGTGCTGGACCGAAGTCGGTGCAGCAGGGCACGACTACCTTACCCAGCAGCAACGTCAGACTGCCGTACTGGGGTCACTCAGCAGTTATGTTTCGATCAAGGGAACAGTCCAGGACTGCAACAACATGAGCGGCTATCTGGTAATGACCGGCAAAGCCCTTGCGGGCCAGTCATCCGAGTTCTCAGATATTATTAAAGAAACCTGGCAGGCTGCTGATTTTAAAGAAGAAAAACGAATTGGTGATCTGCTTGGTCAGGCTAAGGCGCGCAAAGAGCAGGGCATCACTGGCGGTGGACATTCGCTGGCCATGTCGCTGGCTGCTGCACCTCTCAATCAATCGGCGGCACTGCAGAATGAAATGGGTGGTCTGCCCCAAGCGGCCCGCCTGAAGGCCCGCGCGGCTCAGATTAAAGCCGAAGGTGCAGGTGCGCTGTGTGATGCGCTGGATTCGATTTTTACTACGATCAGTGATTCGCCGGATTCGGCTTTGCTGGTCCATGACGAAGCGTCGGCGGCTCAGCACCTGCAGGCCTTGCAGTCGGCCTGGCAGAGCGGCAGCCCAGCCAGTGGTGGTGCTCTCAGCTGGGACCGTACAACCCCTGACACCTACTGGATGGTCGATTCGCAGGTTAACTTCTGCGCCTGGGCACTGCCTACGGTGACCATGTGTCATGAAGATGCTGCCGCACTGGCTGTACTGGGTGGAGTGTTGCGTAACGGCTACCTACACACAGCCATCCGTGAGAAGGGCGGTGCCTACGGTGCAGGCGCGACTCATGACTCCTCACTGGCCTGCTTTAAGTTTTACTCATACCGCGATCCGCGTGTTGAGGGGACCTTCAATGACTTTGCCGC
>JBPEXS010000306.1:0-1078 GCA_052031325.1 Thalassolituus sp.
AAACCCATGACACCGGCCCAACAGTCTATGTTTGAACTGCTGAAAGAATGTGGCCTGGCACTGGGGCTGGACATTCAATGGCGGGCAACGGGTGGCTGCTGCGAGGGCAATAATCTCGCGGCTGCTGGCCTGGTTAACATCGACACCCTGGGTGTACGTGGTGCCAATATTCATACCGATCAGGAATACACCTGCATCGACAGCTTTGCAGAACGCGCAGCACTGAGCATTCTGCTGATTCAGAAACTCATACAACGGCAAAAGGAGTCATCATCATGCTGATTGTCCGTCCGATCGCATTCACCGATCTGGAAGACCTTTATGAACTGGCAGTAAAGGCTGGCAATGGCATGACTTCTCTGCCAAAAAACCGCAAAGCACTCGAAGGTCGGATCCGCTCATCGGTCGACAGCTTTGCACGCGCTGAAAAGCACAGCGATGACTTCTTTTTGCTGGTGATGGAAGACACTGACAAGCACAAGGTCGTCGGCTGTGCCGGTGTGTTTGCGCAGACCGGTGCACGCCAGGCCTTCTACGCCTACCGCCTGATGTCAGTCACCCACCATTCGCATTCACTGAACAAGCAGGTGCGCAGTCAGTTGCTGCACCTGACCAATGACTATACTGACTGCTCAGAAGTCGGTGCTCTGTTTCTCGACCCGGCTTACAAGGGCAATGGTAACTGGCTGGCCCGTTGTCGTTACATGCTGATTGGCCTGTATCCGCACCGTTTTGCTGAGTCCATCATTGCGGAACTGCGTGGCTACACCGATGAAGAGGGAGACAGCCCGTTCTGGAATGCCATCGGCGCGCACTTCTTTCAGATGCCCTACAAAGAGGCGGATGATCTGTGTAGCGTGAATTCGAACCAGTTTATTACCGAGCTGATGCCCAAATACCCGATTTACACCAGCCTGCTGCCCGAAGCCGCAAAAGAAGTGATCGGCCAGCCAGCGACCGCCAGTCGCCGCGCTAAGCAGTTGCTTGAGGCGGAAGGTTTCCGCTATGAGCGGGTGGTCGATATCTTCGATGCCGGACCGATTATGCGGGCTGAAACCGGCTGGATTAAAAGCATCCG
>JBPEXS010000307.1:0-1136 GCA_052031325.1 Thalassolituus sp.
GCATCCGGACGGGCTTCTTTAACCACGTCTGGCATGATTTCAGGAACCGGGTTCGCACAGGCGAATACGATTGGCTTGTCAGCCATGGTCTTGATCTGGTCGCCAGTCACCATGTCCGGGCCAGACAGACCCAGGAAGATGTCCGCGCCATTCAGAGCGTCATCAACGGTACGCTTGTCGGTGTCGACAGCGAAGCCCGCTTTGTACTGGTTCAGGTCGTCACGGCCAGAGTGAATCACGCCTTTACGGTCACACATAAAGATGTTTTCACGCTTCATACCCGCCAGGATCAGCAGTTTGGAACAGGAGATTGCCGCAGCACCGGCACCGAGAACGGCCATGCTGACGTCTTCAATCTTCTTGCCCTGAATTTCCAGTGCGTTCAGAACACCGGCAACGGTCACAATCGCAGTACCGTGCTGGTCATCGTGGAAGACCGGAATGTCACACTGTTCAATCAGAGTACGCTCAATTTCAAAACACTCAGGGGCTTTGATGTCTTCGAGGTTGATACCACCGAAGGTATTGGCGATACGACGAACGGTATCAATGAAGGCCTGTGGGCTTTCGGACTCAACTTCAATATCAATGGAGTCAACACCGGCAAAGCGCTTGAACAGAAGGGATTTACCTTCCATTACCGGCTTGGATGCCAGAGGGCCCAGGTTACCCAGACCCAGAATCGCAGAGCCGTCGGTAATTACAGCGACCAGGTTGCCCTTGGCGGTGTATTTGTAGGCGTTCTCAGGATCAGCGGCGATTTCCTTAACAGGTTCAGCAACGCCCGGGCTGTATGCAAGAGAAAGATCCATGGATGTTTCGGCAGGTGTTGTCAGCTCAACGCTGATCTTGCCCGGCTTAGGAAACTGGTGGTAATCCAGAGCCTTTTGCTTCATATCTTCAGACATAATTGTGTCCGTTCCGTCACGTGTATTTGTGTGTTCAGCTTGCCCTGATACCGGCCTCTTTCCGGGCCGCTGGGCAAAGGGCCGTAACTTTTAACAAAAAAGTGTTCAAGATTCCACCAGATTCGGGCCTGGAGGTGATTTTTATCGCTTAGGAACGATTAAAGGCAGGGTCAGGGTGACTTTAAGGCCGGGGTAGGTGTTGGTTGCGGTGACTTCACCGTGATGCAG
>JBPEXS010000308.1:0-2698 GCA_052031325.1 Thalassolituus sp.
GATAACGTGGTAACGCAGTTGTGGGTGTTTGAAGGGAATGGTGTGATTGACCAGCAGGTCGGTGGCTATTCGGATTGGCTGGCGCGTAAGGGCAGCCCATCGTCGGGGAAGAAAACACAGACGAAAAAGCCCGGAGCTCCAAAAACCGAAACCGGGGCTGCTACAGAACCTGTTTCTCAGAAAGCTCCTGAGCCATCTGCAGCTCCGAAGAAAAAGCTCTCTTACAAACTGCAGCGCGAGCTGGATAACCTGCCTGACGAAATCGCCGAAGCCGAGGCCGAGCGCGATCGTCTGACCGCCGTTACTACGGCTGCGGATTTTTACAGCGGCGATCAGGACACGATTCAGAAAGCCCTGGCGGAGCTGGCGGCGATTGAAGAACAACTGGATGAGCTGGAAACACGTTGGCTCGAACTTGAAGAAATGACAGGCGAATAAGGAAACAGCAATGGTCTGGGTACTGATTATTCTGGTGGCACTCATGGTGATGGGGTCCGTCATGTGGCTGAAGCCGAGTGCGCGCGACAAGCGCCTGGCCGACCTGCGTCTGGATGCCATTAAACGAAAGCTTGCCGTGAAGCAGTACACCTGGAAGCCCGATGCGGCGAAAACAGGGGTTCGCGAAGAGATCATGGCCACCAGCTATACCCTGGTTGCCCCGGGTGCCAAAGGGACAGGCACCTTGTTGTACCGACTGGTGGGGCAGCCTGCGTGGGATACCGAAGGCTTACCATCGGGATTTGCCTGGCATGACAAAGGCACACCCGGTCAGGCGGCAGAATTCTCCTCTGCGGTCGGTTCGCTGACCGATGACCTGCTCATGCTGGAGGTATTCAGTAACCGGGTTTCTATGATGACTGCTGAAAACGATACGGCGACGGCGGAAAACTACGAGGCTTTTCTGCGTCAGTTGCTGCCCTAGGCTCAAATGTCAGGGGTTAAAGGTCAGGGGCTAAAGCGGCTTCACCAGTCTCCTCAGGCTGCAATGCCCTCAGACCACGCCAGCGCCCAACGCGCAGCGGCGACCGGCTGGTTATCAACCCGCCGGGCATCCATCATAAAGATTTCTCCCAGACGTCGTGCACCGGCCCGGTACAGGGCGTCTTCCAGCATCAGTCCGCCCTGAGCGAAGTGTTGATAGCCACTGTCACCCAAAGCAATCACACCAAATGAGCGGCCGGTGAGGTCCAGCGCCCCGTCATCCAGAGCAAAATACAGCGGGTAGAGTGCCGGGGGCAGCTCGCCCTGGCCCGTAGTGGAGGTGCAGACCAGCAGGAGTTCTTCCGGGTCACGCAGCAGCTCACCGGGCTCCGGAGCACCGTTAACCCAGACCTGATGATTCTGATGACGCAGAATGGCAGCCGCTGCCTCAGCACACTGCAAAGCCCGACCACCCATACTGCCGACAATAATCTGAATGCTGGCCATATCCTGTCCTCTTATGTGGGGTATTCAGAGAGCCGCTGCAATTAGCGTGTCAGTTTTGTGCTGAGGGACAGTCCGGGGTCCGTTATGAGGTTTATTCAGAAAGGTGTGGTGGGTCATGGCCCTATGTTCAGTTGTACTTAAGAGGCGAAATGCATAGGGGAGTGCACAAGCGCTATTGTTTAAAAGTGCAGAAAAACCAACAGCAATAACTGCGTTGGGGGATTAGGCAATGGCTGGTAATAACAGTTGCTATTGAAGGGCGCTGATAATAGCAGTACAGCGGATTCTGAATGCTGCTGTAAACAGAAGGATGTTGTCTCTGACTCCCTGTGACCCTAACGCCGGTGGTGCGACATTGGTGCAAATACGACAGTGGTCAGAGACTATTTGTCACGTGTGCGGTTTATGGCAATTCTGATGTATTAACTTCAGGCAATCTTACTGCCTGGTCAGACTCCCATGCCTGCTGCGGCAATGGCCATAAAAATGGAGAAAAGAATAAACTGTTGAAAGCGCATATATTGGTTCAGGGACATAGTCTGATCCTCGCACTGATGAATGTTTGTTCTGACAATCTCAAAATATACCCGGTCCGGGTCATTTCCCAGCGTGTGCAACCAAACACAGACACTCTCACAACATTTCGTTACAGCTCCTGCCCCTCAATCTTTCTAAGCTGAAAATAGCAATTTACGCAGCCTTTGCCGCCAGATGACAGCTGTTCAGAAAATCCGATTTCTGGATGGTTAGTTTTGTCATATGAGTCACGAAATTGCACATTTTTTGATCGACCTTCAGGTGGCTGAGGCGTATGGTCAGGAACCTCCTGAAAGGTAGTGTGTCAGTGTCTGACCAGGAAGGAATGCAATCAAAAGTTGCTAACAAGTGTCTGAGCCATATCCGTTCAGACGGAAGCGTAAGCGTCACAGCACGCACCAAAGACAGGAGGACGCCATGATCAGGGATTCATCACCCAGTCATAAACTGTCGGCACCCAAACCTCTGGAGCATGATCTGAAGGCTCTGTTGCCTGAGGTTCAGAAAGAATATCAGGCGGGCGTGAACCGCGACCTCGCCCGTCACCGCTACCAGGGAGTATTCAGCCGTCGTCTGCTGATTACGTCGGCCATTCTGCTTTCTGAGACAGAGCATGTTATTGCTGATTACCTGAAACAGTGTGCTCAGGGCCGTAAAGAGGTATTGGAAGAAGCAGAAACCCTGGTCTCTGATCTGCTGGAAATCCACACACGCAGTGCGCTGCAACATAATC
>JBPEXS010000309.1:0-1592 GCA_052031325.1 Thalassolituus sp.
GCAGTTTCTGGCAATACTCTTCCGCCAGCCAGCGGGGAAGGGCAGCCACGCCTCGCTGACAAGCCACCATCTGCAGCATGATCTCAGTGGTTTCACTGGTTTTATGCTGTTTCGGCACCACCGCGGCGGGCGTCAGAAACTGGGAGTAGATATCCAGACGGTCCGGCGCCACCGGGTAGGTCAGCAGCACCTGATCGCGCAGATTTTCAGGCAGTGCATACGGCTGAGTAGTCAGTGCATGACCACGGGGAACGACCAGCACCTGTTCATAGTCAAACACTGGCGTAAAACTCAGGTTGCTTTTGTAGAATGGGTCGGGAGTCACCAGCAGATCGATTTCATAATCCAGCAGGGCTCCGACGCCGCCGAACTGAAACTTCTGTTTTACATCCACATCGACGTCAGGCCAGCTGTCCAGAAACGGTGACACCACCTTCAGCAGCCATTGATAGCAGGGGTGGCACTCCATCCCAATGCGCAGTGTACCCCGCTCGCCCTGCGCCATCTGCTTGAGCTTGTCTTCAGCATGAAACAGGAGTGGCAACACGCGGTTGGCGATATTCAGCAGATATCTTCCGGCCTGAGTCAGGCGCAGGCTCCTGCCTTCACGCAGCCAGACCGGGGTGCCCAGATTATCTTCAAGCTTACGTATCGTATGACTCAGGGCAGACTGAGTCACACAAAGCTCCTTCGCCGCTGCGGTCAGAGATCCGTGTTGTTCAACGGCCTGAATAATCTTCAGGTGAGTTCGTTCGATCATGGTTTACTCAAGAGTAGGATGAGAAAAATTAATTGATTGGTGAAAATATACCATTTTTGTTCATTTCAGAAGTTGCTTAGGCTTATCCCGTTCCTGAAACAGAAATAAGAGAAGGGTCTGCCTATGTGTCAGTTGGTACCGCCGATAGAAAATCCATGTCGTGTTGTGGCCGTCAGTCCGTTGACCCGAAGTACGTTCCTGATTGAACTGGAAGCTCGCGATACACCAAAGTACCGGCCTGGTCAGTACCTGCAGCTGAGTGTCGAAGTAGATGGGCAAACACATACTCTGTTTTATTCGATTGCCAATCGTCCTGACGCGCGTAACCCTAACCGGCTGGAGCTGATTATCCAGTGCGGCAGTGACTTCAGTCGGGCACTGCTGGAGCGCCTGAATGAGCTTTTTCTGAATGGTCGCCCTCTGCCAGTGACCCTACCACTGGGGCAGGCATTTCTGCAGACTGACCTCCAGCAGCCACATTTGTTGGTGGCCTCAGGGTCGGGCATCTCTAAAATCCGCTGCATTGCCGCAGAAATACTGAGCAGGCATCCGGAGGCTGACGTCCGGGTGTATTGGTCGAACAGGGACTCTGAAGACTTTTACCTGCTCGAAGAATTCAGCCGCTGGCAACAGGACCACAGAAACTTCAGATTCACCCCAGTTCTTGAATCTCCCGCAACGCACTGGTCGGGGCGCACGGGGTACTTGTCCGACGTCATAAAAGCAGATCTTGTGTCCCTGCATCAGACCTACGGCTATCTGTGTGGGTCGCCGCAGATGGTATATGTGACGCTGGATCAGTTAGCAGTCATTGGATTGCAGGAAGGTCAGT
>JBPEXS010000031.1:0-3585 GCA_052031325.1 Thalassolituus sp.
ACTGGGGCGCCAAAATTATTTCAGGTGCCCAGGTGACTGCCGGTGCGACGCCTTTCTCCAGCGACAAACTCTCAGTTGCTGCCAATAATTACGGCAACCGTTTTCACATTTACACCGGTGAAGACACTTATCTGCCCACGAGAAATGAGAATACAAAACCTGCGAAAACGGGCGATGCAGACTCCTCTACTTACTATGAATACTTTGGCCGGGCAGAGGTTTGCGTACCCGGGCTGCTTGAGGAATACAACTGTATTCAGTACCCCAATGGCAATTACAAACCTGAGGGGGTTATTCAGGAATATGAGCGTGATCTGCGCTTTGCCGCGTTTGGTTATCTGAGTGACGACAGTTACTGGCGTGACGGTGGCGTGCTCAGGGCCCGTATGGCCTCTCTCGGACCGACCTATAAAGAAGGTCGCTCAGTTCTGACCAACAGCAATGCAGAGTGGGATGAAGATACCGGTGTCTTTTTTGATAACCCGCAGCCAGACGATGCGCTGGATACGGGGGTCTCCCAAAGTGGCGTTATTAACTATCTTAACCAGTTTGGTAAAGCCGCTGATAACTACAAATGGTACGACCCGGTATCAGAACTTTATTACACGGCATTGCGTTATCTGCGCGGCAAAGAGAACGTGCCGGAATACACCAATAATTTAACGGCTGAGATGATTGATGGTTTTCCGGTCATTACTGACTGGGATGACCCAGTGCAGTACAGCTGCCAGAAAAGCTATGTGATCGGCATTGGCGATTCCAACAGCCATGGCGACTTCGATTTACCCGGTTATGTATTTAACCCGGTTCCCAATCTCCCGCTGCCAAGTCTGGTCGCCGCTGACGAATGGACCGGTGGGTCTCTGAGCCTGAATACGGGCATAACGCATTTGTTGAATGTGACTGAATCGACAGACCGCGTCGGTGAACTGGAAGGTGGCGCTCACTCTGGCCTGGCTGGTAAAAAGGCCAATGGTGAAGCGACTCAGACCGGTTTCTATATGGCGGGCCTGGCCTATGACTTACGGACCCGGAATTTCCGCCCGGATCTGGATGGTGATCAGACCGTACGGACGTACTGGCTTGATGTACTTGAGAGTGGCAGTGGTCGAGACCCATCTTTGCAGAGTCAGTTCTGGCTGACGGCTAAGTACGGTGGCTTCGATGCTGTTGATGAAGAGGGTAACCCTGTCGATCTGGGCGATCCTTACTCCTTCCCTGCGGCGGATTTTCTCGACAGTTACTGGGATGCCGATGGTGATGGTGACCCGGACAATTATTACCGGGCAAATAATCCCAGAGCTATGATCGACGGCCTGAACGAAGCTTTTGAGAGTATTCTTGCCGATGCCAGCCGTCCCAGCTCTGCCCTGAAAGCCGAGTCACCGTTTGTGTACACCAGTGATCTGGTGATCTCCAGTAGCTATGTGGCCTCAAGCTGAAGTGGTGAAGTGGAAGCGGTTGAAATCATCGCCTTCGAAGACGATGGCAGTCCGGTGTTTGCTGAAGTCTGGTCGGCCAGTGATATTCTGGCAACCCAGAACTGGGATACAGGGCGGAATTTCGTTACTTCTGTGTGTGATGCTGCAGGCATTAATTGTCAGGGTGTTCCTTTCCGTTTTAATCAGCTCTCGTCTGACCAGAAAGCGGCGTTAGGTTCGGACGCAACGGAGCAGGAAAAAGTCGTCGACTTTATCCGTGGTGATACCAGTAATGAGGGTGAATTCCGCGATCGTGGGTCGCTGCTGGGAGACATCGTGAATTCCAAGGTCGTTGTGGTTGGGGCACCGGCTTCTCCCTATGCGGATACGTCGAACCCGGGCTACAGTGAATTCCGGCAGGCCAATAAAAACCGCACTCCAATGGCCTATGTCGGCGCTAACGACGGTATGTTGCATGCGTTTGAAGCAACCGATGACAGCCCGACCGGTGGTAAAGAAATTTTTGCTTATATTCCATCCGCCATGTACGAGGGGCCGGATAGCACCCCTGAAACTTCTGGCCTGTACGCGCTGACCAAGACAAACTTCATCCATCATTTTTACGTGGATGCCGAGCCTGTGGCGGTGGATGTCGACTTTGACACCGACGCTGATGCTTACGACTGGCGCACGGTTCTGTTTGGTGGCCTGGGCAAAGGTGGGCGCTCCATTTACGCCATTGATGTCACTGACCCGTCTGACTTTTCAACCGAGTCTGGCGCAGCAGGCAATATATTGTGGGAGTTCACCCACGAGGATCTGGGCCTGACGTTTGGTAAGCCCATCGTGGTCAAAGTTGATATCGATTCAAGTTCACCGTATGTGAATTTCAGTGGCTGGGCCGTGATCATAGGGGCGGGTTACAACAACGATGACGGTGCAGGCTACTTTTTTGTTCTCAACGCCATTACCGGTGAGTTGATTGCTCAGTTTCAGACGTCCACCGCAGGGACTTCCGATGTGGGGCTGGCCCATGTAAACGCCTACCTTCCGTCATTCAATGATTATGTGGCGGATGCCGCTTATGCCGGTGATCTTGATGGGCAGTTATGGCGTCTGAACCTCACCGACCTGTCGGTTACTCTGCTGGCAACACTTGAAGACCCGGATGGCAACCCACAACCTGTCACCACGCCGCCCATGATTGAACCGTCGTACACAGAGGATAAGCGCTTTGTGGTGGTTGCTACCGGTAAACTCCTGCACGAAGATGATCTGCCGAATGATCAGACGCATACCATTTATGGTCTGGTTGATGGTTCAAAGAGCCGACAGGAAAGTTATTCAGAAAAAGCCCTGGTCCGCAGTGATCTGGCTGATGTCAGCACTTCTTACGCCACCACAGGTGGATCAACCGACGACGGTTGGTTTATTGATATTGCCGATGAATACCGGGTATACACTGAACCACTGAGTGGTAACGGCTTTGTGGTGTTGGTGGCGAATAAGCCCGCCACCGATCTTTGTCAGTCGGTAGATTCAACCAACGGCACCAGTCGCTTATTTGCCTTGTCACTGTCTGAGGGGTACTCCCTGTTCGATGACCCTTACGAGGAGTTTGACTCACTGGCGAAAGAAGTGAATATCTACCGTTCACCGAACTCCAGAGGCCCGCGAATTAACGTAACCACGGAGCTGGGCACTGAAGAGGCGGAAGGGACGATGAGCAGCTCTTTACCTCCGGATGTTCGCCTGATTAACTGGCGTAATCTGGTGAATTATCAGGACTGATGTCTGTCATTAACGAAACTGAGGAGCGCGTGTCAGGATTTTCCGGTCACGCGCTTTTTTGTGGTTGGTCGGAATTGCCGTTGTCTGGCACAGGACGGAGATCATCATAGTTATTACTTTTGATGATAGATCAGTTCGAAATTGGTCTGAGTACAGTGTGTTCATGAGGATAGATCCATTATCCCGACCTGTCCGAGCAGAGTAAGATATTCAGACTCAAACACATCACACAAAACATTTAAGGAGCGCCCCATGAGTATCCGTCCTGAAATTTATCAGACCGAAGGTCGCGGTAAACTGTACGACTCCGTACTGGAAACCATCGGTAATACCCCGAGTATCCGGATTAACAACCTGAAGCCGGACAACGCCG
>JBPEXS010000310.1:0-1137 GCA_052031325.1 Thalassolituus sp.
CATCAACCGGAGATGTACTGATGAACCTGATACCGAAGGCGGTGACGCTGATTTTCTGGATACTGGTGTTAATGGCCTGGACTCAGGGCTGGGATGGCGCGCTGGGCTGGTTGCCCGGTCTAGGTCTGCTGGTGTTTGTTGCACACATTGGCGAGGCGGCGTTCTTCTACGTTAAATTCCGCAGTCAGAGTTCGAATCTGGTCATGGATATGATTCAGATTCTGGTGTTTGGAATTTTCCACTGGAAGCACTATTTAACAGCACGTTGATTTCGCAGTAATGCAAATAAACAGGCAATAAAAAAGGGCGCTTAAAGCGCCCTTTTTTTACGTCGTCAGAACGGATTATTTAACAATCAGTTCTACACGACGGTTTTCAGCACGGCCAGCAGCAGTGTCGTTGGTCGCAATTGGGTTGGCTTCGCCATAACCTTTTGCGGTCAGCTGCTCTGGGCTGACGCCTTTGCTTACCAGGTAAGTCATTACAGACTCAGCACGTTTCTGGCTCAGCATCAGGTTGTAAGAATCAGCACCCATGGAGTCAGTGTAAGCAGCAACTTCAATGTCCAGCTCTGGGTAAGTTTTCAGTTCTTCTGCCGCTTCATCCAGAATGGTCTGGCTGTTCAGCGTCAGCTGAGCGGAGTTGGTTTCAAACTTAACACCTTCCAGCTGGCCACCCTGATATTCAGGACAACCCTTAGCATCAACGGTCACAGTTGCAGGCGTATCTGCACACATGTCTTTGTCGTCGATTACGCCGTCGTTATCAGAATCAGCAGGCGGTACAACTACCACTACAGGAGCTGGTTCTGGCTCAGGCATCGGCTCTGGCTTGGCGACTGGAGCTGCTTTTGGCGTACCCAGACGCATACCGATTTCTACTACGTAGTTCGGGTGTTCCGGACGCTTATCAACCATGTCATCCAGACGTGCTTCCAGACGGCCGAAGAAGCGGTCAGTCAGATCATACTGAACACCCAGACCGGCACTCAGAATGTAATCACTGTATTCAGTGTCAACCGGATCATTCAGTTCCAGTTTTTCATGACCGATACCGGCAGTCAGGTAGGGTTTCAGGGCATCTTCACCAAAGAAATAGAAGCCATTCACTTTATAGTCGGTAAAGTCCGGGCGGGTG
>JBPEXS010000311.1:0-10167 GCA_052031325.1 Thalassolituus sp.
GCCTTGTTCGCATCAGAATCCGGTGCTGAAGCCAGCCTGAATCTATTACTGCCCCCTGATGGCAGCGCCGGACAGGCCTGCTCGACGTCGCCGTACTACAGCCGCACCTTTACGGTGAGTGGCCTGATCAATTGCAGTGTCAGTGTGAGCTGCAGTTCGGTCACGGTGAACGCGGAAGACTTTTACACCCTGATTTCTACTGGCACCTGTGGCTCGAACAACGACGCCGCCCGCCGGATTCTGGAGGTACGTGTCCAATGATCAGAAGCTTGGCATTTGCATTGATCTGTATTCTCACCCTGTTGCGGGCGGCGGCGGTTCAGGCCGCCACCGTGACGGAGACGCTGTTTTATGAAGACTTTGAGCGGACCTCCCAGTTGACGGCGAATAACCCCACGACTCTGGCACCGGACTGGAGTTTTGTTCGTCTCGACAACGGCTTTACCTCAGAAATCAGTAACCACACTGCTGAAACCGGTACCCGAAGTGCCTACATCTGCTGCGGTGAACGCCACCTCACCACCCGCGATATTGATTTATCCGGTACCGATAACGCGCGCCTGTCTTACTGGTTCCGCTACGGTGAAGATGGCTGGCCAGGCACCGATAACCAGGGCACCTATTTTGAGAGTGAAGACCCCAGCGGTAATGACCATATTTACGCCTACATTTATCTGAACAACGGCAGCTGGCAGCAGATCGCGTTTTATGAAGCTAAGCTGTGGTATTCGGGTCAGGTACGTACGTACGCTGCTGATCTGCCAGCCGCTGCATTGCACAGCCAGTTTAAAATCCGCTTTTACATGAGCGATGGCTCGGGTGGCTTCAAGCACCGCGATGTCTACCACATCGATAATGTGCTGGTCACCACCGAAGTGTCTTCCGGGCCAGATCACTTCCGCCTCAGTTATTCGTCGGCGGCTCTGACCTGTAATGCCACAACGGTCACCATAACGGCCTGTAATGATGCCCTGTGCACCAGTCAGTACACCGACCCGGTCACCGTGAACCTGACCCCGAGTGGCTGGACGGGCGGCGACAGTGTCACCTTCTCAGGGGGCACCGGCACAGCCGACCTTTACCACACCAGTGGCGGCACAGTCTCACTTGGGGTCAGTTCATCGACGCCGAGTGTGAGTGGCACCACCCTGTGCAGTATCGATGGCGGTGTGCACAGTAGCTACTGCGATCTCACCTACGACGACAGCGGTTTTATTATTGACTTGCCAGCATCCATGACGGCCAATCAGCAGGCCAGTGGCGTGGCAGTCCGCGCGGTGAAAACGGATGATACCCAGCAATGTGTACCGGCGTTTGCGGGGGTGACCAAGACACTGAATCTCTGGCAGGACTTCGACTCTCCTAACACGGGCACACGCCGGATTACGGTGAATGGCGTGGATGTCGGTGCCTCAGAGTCCACCGCCACGACTCAGTCACTGTACTTCGACAGTAACGGTGAGGCTGCGGTTGATGTGAACTACACCGACGCCGGGCGGATGACCCTGAACCTGCGTTACAACGGCAGCGGTGCCGATGCCGGATTACAGATGGACGGTGCGGCTCAGTTTGTCTCTGTGCCTGACGGCTTGTGTGTCTCGGCCAGTGCAACCTGTCCGGCCGGTGATGCCAGTTGTCCCGGCTTTGCAGAAGCTGGCTCCAGTTTCAGCCTTTTGGTAACGCCGAAAGCCTGGGCCAATGACGGCACAGCGGATGTCTGTGACAACCCCATCAACACACCAAACTACACGGATACCAGTCTGGGCCTGTCGTCCACTCTGGTGGCGCCCTCCGGGGGTTCTGTCGGCTCGGTCGCGCCCATCAGCTACAACCATTCTGTGGGGGATACCAGTGTCACCATCAGTCAGAGTGAAGTCGGGGTGTTCCGTTTTACCGTGACGCCACCCAGCTATAGCTATCTGGGGGAAGATTTCGGCCCCTTTACCAGTGAACCCATCGGGCGTTTTTACCCGGCCAGTTATTGGGCTGATCTGTCTGAGGCCGGAGAACTGGGAGGTGCCAATACCGGCGGAGCGAATGACTTTACTTACACCGGTCAGGATACCGGCTGGCTGGTGGCACCCCAGCTCGAAATCACCGCCCGCAACAGTGCAGGCCTGATTACAGAAAACTTCACGCAACCCGGGTTTATGACGTTGCTGATCAGTCATTTCACCATCGATGAACCGACATCGGATAACTCGGCGACCGGTACCGATGGCAGCCCTCTGCCTGTGACCGTGACCTCGGCAGACGGTACTCTGACGACATCGGGTACCGCCGGTGTCGTGCTGTTTGATTTGTCCGCGACCGATACCTTCAACTATGACCGCTCAGCAACCGCGGAAGTCGCGCCGTTTTTACCGGATCTCACCTGGGTACTCAGCGACATCACCGATGCCGATGGCGTGAACCTGAATTCGACATTGAATATCACTCCGGCGTCGAACGCGCAGATCCGATTTGGCCGCCTGTGGCTGGAAGATGTCTACGGCCCAGAGACTGAAGACCTGGAAATGCCGTTACGCAGCGAATATTTCAATGGCAGTCGTTATCTTCAGAACACCGACGATTTTGCCACCACCTGGGACAGCAGCTCAGCAGTAGTCACACCGGCCAGCCTGTCGGCACCGGGCACAGGTACCGGCACGGTATCGTCTGGTCGCAGTGATAACGATGGTCTTTTACTGCTGGCACCTACCGGAGTAGCCGGAACGCCTGACACCGGTGAGGCCACGGTTGTTTATCCGGCTCCGGCCTGGCTTCAGGGGGACTATGATGGGGATGGAAGCTTCGAAGATCCTGAGGGCGTTGCCAGCTTCGGGATTTATCGTGGCCACAGCCGTCGGATACTGAAACGAGAAATACGATGAGTTATGACCGCCTGCACCAGTCTTTGCGCCATGGATTAACGAGCCTGTTGGTCAGCACGTGTCTGTGGTTATTCAGTCCGTCTGCTATGGCCGTAACGGTCGTTTTTTCAGACGACTTTGAGCGTCTGTTACTCGGGCTGGACTGGATCGTGACCCCCATCGGCAGCAAGGGCAAAGCGGCGATTGGGACGCACATCTCGAATTCCGGCACCCGCAGCATGTACACCTGCTGCGATGAGGTAACGGTGACTTCCCGCGCTATGGATCTGAGTGGGGTCAACTTCGCAGAAGTGGATATCTGGATCCGCAGCGGTGCGGACAGCTATTCGGAATGGGCCAGCTCGGGTGATGACCTCTATGTGCAGGGGTATATGAACGATGGCAGCTGGGTCACGCTGAAGATTTTTGAAGGGGGGGGAAGTACGGCCGGTGATGAGTACAACTACGTGGCAAAGCTGCCTGACGAGGCATATCACGCCGGTTTCCGGCTGCGCTTTTATCAGATTGACGGTTCCGGCACGACGCTGACCGACCGGGATTTCTGGCACATTGATGATGTGCAGGTCATCGATTATGAAGTGGGCACCGTTCAGTATCCGCAGATGTACGATGATTTTGAACGCAGTGATCTGTTCAGTACCGGTGACTGGTCGACAACCATCATCGACGGTAATTATGATTCTCAGACCAGTACACACTTTTCGACGTCGGGCAGTCGCAGCATGTATTCCTGCTGTGGTGTGCGCTATACCACCAGCCGCGATATTGATCTCAGTGCTTATACCTTTGCAGAGCTATCGTTCGAGGTCATGCAGGGGGACGACTCTGTGGCCGGGTCTGATGCGTTAGACGGCAGCTGGGACAGCGAGACCCCCAGCCTGGGGGATGACTTTGCCGTTGAATATTACAAAAGCGACGGCACCTGGCAGCAGCTGGATTATTACCTTGGCAGTACGCTGACCGATGGTCAACGACATTCTTACCATGCCCGGGTGCCGGATGATGGCTACCACTCAGCATTTAAGGTGCGCTTCTATCAGATTGACGGCAGTATCTCTGGCTTTAAGCATTACGATCTCTGGCACGTGGATGAATTTTACGTCGGCACCCGCACACCAGCACCGCCAGCCGGCCCGGATCATTTTCAGCTGAGTTACACCTCCTCGGCGCTGACCTGTAATGCCCATTCAGTCACCGTCACCGCCTGTGCCGATGCATCCTGTTCCACCACCTACACCGACCCGGTTACGGTGGATCTGAACCCGACGGGCTGGGTCGGCGGCGACAGCGTGTCGTTCTCGGGGGGCAGCACCACCGCTCAGATCAGTCACACCAGCGTCGGCACCATCACCCTTGGCGTCAGCAGCTCAACCCCAGCAACGACCGGGGGCGCGACCCAATGCCGGATTGACGGTGGAGCGGCTTCGTCGACCTGTGATCTCACCTTCTCGGACAGCGGGTTCTTTTTTGATGTGCCGGACATTGTGGCCGCAAAAGGTACCACCGGTGTTGTCGTCAGATCGTTGAAAAGTGATCAGACCCAGCAATGCGTGCCGGGTTTTCAGAACGTCTCTAAGACCATCAAACTTTGGCAGGGCTACGATTCCCCGGCCACCGGATCGCGCCTGATCCAGGTGAACAGTGTCGATGTGGGGGGCAGTGAAAGCTCCCTGACTACTCAGGTGTTTGCTTTTAACAACGACGGTGAAGCGTCGTTTGATGTGAATTACACCGATGCCGGTAATATGCAGCTGAATATGCGATACGACGGCAGTGGCACGGATGCCGGTCTGGTGATGACCGGGTCTGATCAGTTTGTGAGTCGCCCGGCAGGGATGTGTGTGTCCGCGACTACCTTGTGTATGGACACCCCATTGTCCGATTGCCCGGCCTTCGCCGCTGCTGGCGCTACCTTTCCACTCCAGGTAACGCCCAAAGCCTGGGTTCTGGACAGCGATCCGGATTACTGTGACAACCCGGTCGATACCCCTAACTATGCAGACAGTGCTCTGGCGCTAAGTGTCAACAAGGTCTCACCGGTCGGGGGTGTGACAGGATCTGTGTCTCCAACGAGTTACAACCACGCGGTGTCGGGCCTGAATTCGGTCAATGTCGCCCAGAGCGAAGTGGGCGTCTTTACTTTCTCGGTGACACCACCGGCTTATCAGGGAGGCTATTTCAATGGCTCCCTGACACCTGTGACCTACACCAGTTATGAAATCGGCCGGTTTTACCCTTCCAGTTTTTCGGTTTCGGTCTCAGACGGTACTCTGGATTCTGCCTGCAGTGGCACACCGGGCTTTACCTACACTGGCCAGGACAGCTTCTGGCTGACTGAGCCCACTATCACTATCACGGCACTTAATGCCGGTGGTGCGATCACTCAGAACTACACCGAAAGCGGTTATCAGATGCTCACAGCTGGAAATGTGTCGAGTGCGCTGACTGCGCCGGTACAGGACAGTACTGCAACCGGTAAAGACGCATTACCGCTACCTGTCACGGTCACGTCCAACACGGGCTCACTCTCTACAGCCTCGGCCGGGGTGATGACGTACACCTTTGATTCAGTAGATACCGTCCGCTATGACCGCAGCACAAACTCTGAAGTCGCCCCGTTTACGCCAGACCTCGACTGGGCTCTGGGCGCATTCAGTGACAGTGACGGGGCCGCCTATGCCGGTAGTGAAACGATCACACCCGCAGCGGTGCACGAGATCCGTTTTGGCCGCCTCTGGGTGGAGGACACCTACGGACCGGAGAATGAAAACCTGAATGTGCCCCTGAGAGCAGAGTATTTCAACGGCAGTCGTTATGTGGTGAATGCCGACGACAACTGCACAACCTGGAACAGCAGCAATGCTGCCGTTACACCATCAACCCTGACCAGTGTCGGTGCTTCATCCGGTGTTCTTTCATCCGGCCTGACTGCGAATGCTGGCATTCTGCTGCTGGCGCCTACCGGAGTGGCCGGTACACCAGATACCGGCGAGGCCGACGTAACCTACAGCCCAGATAGCTGGCTGCAGGGCGATTACGATGCGGATGGCAGCTTTGAAGATCCTCAGGGCGTGGCGACTTTCGGCGTCTTCCGCGGACATCAGAGAAAAATTTATCAACGTGAAGTGCGCTGATATCTGAACTGGTTTTTTTGGGTGAGTTTTCTGAGGTGAGCTGTATCAAGACACTCAAACGTTTCGCACTATTGATGGCGGGGTGTCTTGTCTGGCTGGAAGTGGCCAGTGCCGCGACCTATTCATGGACTCAGGTCACGCGCTGGCGCGAAGACGTCACCACCACCGCCACCACCCGGAAGATATACCCAGAGACCATCTTCCCGACCAAAGGCTATGATTCCCGGCCGCACCAGCAGTTGAGGAGCATGTTTCCAGGTGCCATTTCCGGTGACGGAAATAATACCCTCACCAGTGACAACCTCTGGGATCAGGTGATGGCTTCGCCGCAGGTTCTGGGTAACAGCACGACACTTACCCGGGCGCGGGATCTGGTGGAGGACTATCAGATCAATTTTTTGACCCCGCTAACCTGGTGCGGAATTTTGTCTTTGCGTTTTACAGCGATGATTCCACGGGCTACCTCAGTGCGACTACCTACCCCCGTATTCTGACCGACGGGCCCAACATCGGGCAATCCATTCTGGGTAATAATCGCCTGTTGGCGATGGGTGATGACCACATGCTCTGGCTGGATCTGGACAACACCCTCAGCCTTTACAACTATGTGGGTGGTCGGGTCATTCATGACCGCACCTAGACGGTCTTTTCGGGCGGGCCATGGGCGGGTGATTCATTGGTCGGCAAGCTGTCACTGATGATCGGCTACGAAGAACAGAACCTATATTTTCTGGATGGCGACAGCACACTGATCGTCTACAACAACAGCCTGAACTATGTGCGTACCGATGAATTCCGTTTCGATGGCGCTCTCTATGGCAGCACCCTGGGTGATCTGGTCGATGGCAACATTCCCGGGGCCTATTACGTCGGCTGGACCCTGGGTCCGATCGTGGCCTTTGTACACCAAGATTATGGTGGTAATCCGGTGGTGCCGAACAACGACTACGCCTGGACGCATACCGCCCGCTGGATGGAAGATGCGCGCAAAAATGACGGCCCCAAAACCTACCGTCAGGACCCCACGGGTTACTACGATACCCGCCCACATCAGCAATTGTGGAGCATGTTTCCGGATGCGGTCACGGGCGATGGCAACAACCAGGCGACCAGTGAGGATCTGTGGGCGGAGTTACTGCAGTCGGATTACCTGATCGGCAACAGCAGCAGTCTGGTGCGGGCACACGACACCATTGAAGATTGGCATTTCAATTTTATCGATCCGGACGACTCATCCTGGAGTTATTACTTTTACACCTATACCGATTTTTCTTCGCTGCGCCTGTCGCGCAGCTCGTTCCCGCTGACTCTGGTGAATGGGGTCAATGCGGGCGAGAGTCTGCTCAATAATGACCGGTTACTGGCCGTGGGGGATGACAATACCCTGTGGTTGGATAATGACGGCACCCTGAGTATCTATGGTTACCCGGGGGCCAGTGTGCGGGTTGATCAGACCCAACAGCAGTTCACCCAAGGCCCCGCCGATTGGCTGGGCGCTTATCTGGTGGACAAGCTGCAGTACTTTATCGGGTATGAAGAAACCCGCCTGTATTTTCTCGAAGGTGACAGCACCCTCCATGTCTTTGATTACAACTTTAACTACCTGCGTACCGATGAAATCGTGCTGGACGGTGACCTGGCCGGCATAACCCTGGGGGATATTGTCGATCATCAGGTGCCCGGTGTGACCTACGCTGGCTGGAATCACGGGCCAACGATCGTCATGGTTGATACCTCGGCACCGTCGGCACCGGACCACTTTGAACTCAGTTACCCCTCAAATGCGCTGACTTGTGGCCCGCAGTCGGTCACGGTAAAGGCCTGTGCAGATGCAAGCTGCAGCACTCTGTTTACCGACAGTGTCAGCGTGACGCTCAGCCCGACGGGCTGGAGTGGGGGAAATACGATCAGCTTCACGGGTGGAATGACAACGGCCGAGCTTTACCACACAACCGCCGAAACCGTGACATTGTCCGTCAGCAGTGCGACACCGGCGAAAAGTGGTGGCAGCGATCTGTGCCGGATCGATGGAGGTGCCGCCACGGCCTTCTGTGATCTTACCTTTGCAGACAGTGGGCTGTTCTTTGATGTGCCGGACTTCGTCGCGAACCGGGGCGCAGGGCCGGTGACTGTCCGCGCTCTGAAAACCGACGAAACCCAGCAATGTGTACCTGGTTTCGCCAGTGTCGATAAAGACATTCAGCTCTGGTCTGACTACGTTACCCCGGATGAGACAGGGCGGGTTGCAAGCCGGGCGGTCTTGGTGAATGGCGTGGCCATTGGCAATGATCTGGCCTCAGCGACCACTCAGACTCTGAGTTTTGATGCCCTTGGAGAAACAACAATCACAGTCAATTACACCGATGCCGGTCAGATGCAGGTGAATCTGCTGCATACCGGTAGCGGCGATACCGCCGGGCTGACCCTGACGGGGGCGGATCAGTTTATCAGTCGCCCGGCGGGGCTGTGTGTGCAGCCCGCGAGTACCTGTACGCTCGGTAGCCTGTGTCCTGCGTTTGTCGCGGCTGGCGACGCCTTTGATATTGATGTCAGGGCTGTGGCCTGGCAGGTCGACAGCGACGGCAACCTTTGCGACAACCCTATATCAACTCCCAGCTACAGTGCATCGTCTGTGGCACTCAGTGGTAACCTGTTGGCACCGGCCGGTGGCGTTAACGGGCTGGTCACTCCCACAACGTATTCGCATCTGGCTGATGCATCGGCGACACAGACGCTGAGTGCGACACAGAGCGAGGTCGGGGTGTTTTCCTTTACGGTAACGCCACCCGACTATATGGGCTATTCACTGGGGTCGTTCACCAGCGCCCCGGTGGGCCGCTTTTATCCTCACCATTTCGATGCCGGAGTCGTCAATCAGGGAGAGCTCAGCTCGACCTGCAACGCCGGATCGGGTGAATTTATTTACAACGGGCAGACCACCTACTGGGAGACGTCACCGGTACTGAGCATTACCGCACTGAATGCCAATGGCGCTGTTACTCAGAACTATACACACGCCGGTTTCCGTAAACTTCTGGCGGCGGATGTGAGCAGCGCCCTGAGTGGCCCCGTTGCTGATAATGTCACACTGGGTACCAATGGCGTACCTCTGCCGGTGACCAGCGTACTCTATGAGGGCACACTGAGTGTGATTTCGCCTGGCAATATGCTCTACACCCTGAATGTGTTGGATGAAATAACCTATGACCGGACGACCAGCGCTCAGGTTGCTCCCTTCAATCCGGATATCAGTCTGACGCTGGCGGTGTTCAGCGACGCGGATGGTTCGCCTCTCAATTATGCGGTTTCGGCGACACCTTCGGCCTCGGCAGAGATGCTGTTCGGACGCTTGTGGTTAGAAGATACGTACGGCCCTGAAACCCGGGATCTGTTTATGCCGTTGCGGGTGGAGTATTACGATGGCAGCCGCTACCGTACCAATAGCAACGACAGCTGCAGCGCATGGAACAGCAGTAACGCCAGTGCTACACCGTCGAGCCTCACCAGTGTGGGTGTCTCCTCGGGTACTCTGATTCAGGGCAGCAGTGAGTACGACGGCATATTGTTGCTGGCACCAACCTCGGTGGTTGGTTCACCAGACAGCGGTGAGGCGGATGTCAGCTATACGGCGCCGGTCTGGTTGCAGGGTGACTACGACGGGAATGGCAGTTTTGAAAACCCTCAGGGTACCGCCACGTTCGGGGTATTCAGAGGACACCATAGAAAAATCTATCAGAAGGAAGTGCATTGATCAGGTGCCCTGATCCTTTTTTTCTGTTTTATTGTCCTACATGGTTCATATTGTCCTGAGATGAACTAGGCTTAAGTACGTAAAGGACATACGTACTTTTTCTTATGCAAACCAGATCTTACAGGGTCAACTCACTCCTTAAAATCGTCAGAAACAGGCAGTTTTACTGCGGTTCTCTGCTGGTTCTTCTGTGTATGCCCGCAATGCCTGCGCTGGCTCTGCTGTTGAATCTGAACCTGCTTACCACGGCCACTATGGGGGTGGACTGGCTGACGACGAACTCGTCAAAATCTGAGATTACCTCCGCCGACGAACTGCATTTATTCAATGGCGTGGTGACAACCACCTCCAAAGCCTATGACCTGAGCACCACCACCAGTGCAGATCTGAATTTCCATGTGTATGTGCC
>JBPEXS010000312.1:0-3371 GCA_052031325.1 Thalassolituus sp.
GGTGGTAACGGATCAGGGCAATACAACGGGAGACGATGGCTTCGTCGATGTCATTCACGCGGTTGGTGGTGAGGAACAGCAGGCCGTTAAAGTATTCCAGCACGCGCAGGAACACACCAACGACGGCGTTCGCAGCGATGTTGTCATCGCGGCGTTTGATGTAGACATCAGCCTCGTCGATCAGCATTACCGCGCCCCAGCGCTGAGCCCGGGTGAGGGTATCGATCAGGGCTTTTTCCATTTCCGCCACGTTCAGACCCAGCTGCCCGGAATGCACACGGTATAGAGGGCGACGGATGATCTCGGAATAGACTTCTGCCGTGAGGGTTTTACCCACACCAGCCGGGCCTGCGCAGAGCACCGTGGTACCACCGGATTTACCTTCAACGATGTCATCCATCAGCACGTCCATTTCGGCGGTGAGGATATCGATCAGGTCGGTCTGTTCCGGTGGCAGAATCAGCTTATCTTTCAGCTCCGGCTGGTAGACATAAGGTTGCATATCATCGACATGCACCCAGAGGTGATGGTGCAGCTCCAGATGGAACATGAGGATATAACCGTGCACCGGTAATTCGGTGAACATGCCGACCGGAATCTGCTCCCGCAGTTTTTCTGCACGGGATTCAACCCGGTCGTTGTAGTTCATGCTTTTACCGGCTTTGCGCAGATATTTGCTAAGTACTTCGCCGGTGGCATCCAGTGTTAAATCACGTTCACGCAGAATGCTTTCGTCGTTAACCAGACGGGCTTCGCCACCACTGGAAGACAGTACTACACGGCTTTTGCGCGACCAGTCGGTATTGCGGTGAGACGCCGTCGGGTCTTCGGCAAAAATACCCGTGCCACGCCCGGAGAACTGACGGCCATAATCACTGCGCCATTCAAAAAAGCGTGCTGTTGATTCCTGATAGGCTTCAATGAGATCCGCTGTTTCTTTTAAATAGCCTTTGGCGGCGAATACTTCGGCGACGTTTTTACCGGCAATATCGCGCTCATTGATAGTGATGGTCTGGACGTTGACCTTGCCCATGCCATTGGCTTTAAGTTCAACCAAAATGCGCCCGGATTCTTCTTCGCCCGGCGGGGTAAAGTCGATGCGGGTCACCAGCCAGGCAATGGGTTTAGCGGATACGGTCGCCTGAAACAGCCAGCCACGGATGCCATCCTGCAGCAGAAACTCAATAACATCGGCGACCAGTGATTCCAGCTCGCCTTCACGATAACGCGGGCCACTGTAGCCGAGTGCTGACTCTAAGGTGCGTATCTGCGCGGCACGGCTTTTCATGGTCGGGCCGGCGTTGCTGTAGATAGTCCCTAAGAATCCGAGCTGTTCGGTCGTCAGCTCATAAAACGGCACTTCAATGCGGGTACCGAGCTTGAGCTGCTCCAGAAGGTTAGTGAGTTCAGCAAACTGCTGTACCAGCTCTTCGGCGAAGTTTTTTTCGATCTGGATTTTCATGGCCTGAGTTCCTTCTGCGCTGCTTATTCAGCCCAGTCCTCGTCGTCCATATCATCAAAGCGGTTATCTTCTTTCGGGGCTTTCTGCGCCAGAATCCGCTTGAGCATTACCCCGGGCTCGCCAGACATTTCGCCATAAAGCTCAGCCACCAGATCTTCGACGTCAGGGCCACCTTTGACTTCAACCGGGGTGATGCCCAGTGCAATCAGCTGCTTAGTAGCAGAGCCACCAATGGACGCGACATAGACCATGTCGGCGCCCACCAGGTAGGCCAGTTTTGGCTTCAGCTTATCTTCGTTGCCGTCTTTCTTTTCTTTGCCGAAGGCTTTGCTGTCGATCAGCTCAGAGCCTTCTGAGGTAATGCGGTAAACAAAAAATCCCAGGGCAGAGCCAAAATGCTGCTCGACCATATCGCCGTCTTCGCTGGCGAAGGCGACGATAAGTTCCTGTGGTTGGCTCTCGCCTGTGATATCAGCCACGCAGGTGGCCTGTTCTGGAAGGGTTTCAGCTACGGCAGTCATAGGTATCTCCGGCAGTTTACGGACATCATTCTGTTATCAGCAGAAAGTGTTCCATCCACCGCGATACGCTAAGTCATTGGATTGAAAGGGAATCCATTTTTAAGAGGTTGTAGCAATTGTGTTATCTGCGTCGGATTTAATACAAAAAGTGCAGCACAGACCGACGCAGAGATGGTATGAATCAGAAAGGCTCAGGACAGCACGGGTGCCGGGGCCTGTTAACAGGACCCCGGAGAAAGCGCATTACAGACGCTGCAACACAGATCCACAACACCCGGATCGGCAATCTGGTAATACACCGAATTACCTCGGGTATGACGACGCACAAAACCGTGCCGCGCCATCAGCGACAGATGACGTGACATGTTTGCTGCGCTACAGCCGACGACTTCGGCAAGCCCACCGACGTTGTGATCATCCTGTAGCAACAGGTTCAGAATCTGCAGGCGTGTCGGTTCGCCGAGTACATGAAAGTAGGCTGCTATGCCGTTAATCGAGTCATCGGGCAGTACTTTCCTATACTCAGGACTGTCTGATGAATGCGATTGCAGGCTACCTGCCGGGCTCACTGACGTCATGGAACCACCCTTTGCATATTTAGTTAATCGCAATATACTAATATAGCTATTTATCGGGGACAACTCAGGAACGGGTATTATGAGAAAGCATATCTTTCACGCGCTGGTATTCAGCGCAGCACTTGGCATGCCCGCCATCAGCTCTGCCGGCGACACAGAAACCGCAACCGACGACCTGCAGATTCAGGTGGTTGGTGAAACCTCGCCGGATATGTATTCCGCTTATGAAGGTCTGGTCGAAGCCGTTGCTTACGTTGAACTGGCGTCGCAGGTCTCTGGTGCCATCACTGAAAAACTGGTGACCGAAGGCGACCGCGTTGAAGCCGGTCAGGTGATCCTGCGCATTGATTCCCGTGCTGCCAATCAGGAAGTGCAGGCCGTTGAAGCTCAGGTTGCCGCCTATCAGGCGCAGCTGAAACTGTCCCAGAAAACCTACGAGCGCAACAAAGCTCTGTTCGAGCAGGGTCATATCACGACGGCTCAGCTGGAGCAGGCAGAAGCGACCCGTGATGCCGATGAAGCTCAGCTGAAAGCGCTGCAGGCGCAACTGAAATCAGCACGCACTCAGGCTGACTTCTACGTCGTTAAAGCTCCGATCTCCGGCATTATTTCTGAAATAGCGGTTGAGACCGGCGATATGGCGCTGCCTGGCAGCCCACTTCTGAGCCTGTATGACCCTTCGCAGCTGCGCGTGACTGCTGCCCTGCCTTCTCAGGTGACTGATCACTCCCGTATTACCACGGAAGCTGTGCTGGAAATTCCTTCCATGGGCGTTCAGGGCAGCAATATGAACCCGGTGAGCGTTCAGGT
>JBPEXS010000313.1:0-3969 GCA_052031325.1 Thalassolituus sp.
TGCAATGCCGGCAACGGTGGCGCTGGTGCCGTGATTGATGCCATTGAATCTGCTCTGCCTTTTGAATGGGTGAAGGTCCATCACGAGCCAGACGGAGAATTCCCACACGGGGTGCCTAATCCATTGCTGGAAGAGAACCGTGGATCAACCATGGCGGCTATCCTGGAGCACAACGCCGATCTGGGTATTGCCTGGGATGGAGACTTCGACCGCTGCTTCTTTTTTGATCACGAAGGCAACTTTATTGAAGGCTATTACATTGTCGGCCTGCTGGCTGAGGCCTTTCTGAAAAAGAACAGCCATGAAAAGATCGTGTATGACCCCCGCCTGACCTGGAATACCGTCGCCCTCACTGAAGCCATGGGCGGTACCCCTGTACAAAGTAAAACCGGCCATGCCTTTATCAAAGAGCGTATGCGCCAGGAAGACGCCGTCTATGGCGGTGAAATGAGCGCTCACCACTACTTCCGCGACTTCGCATACTGCGACAGCGGTATGATTCCCTGGCTGTTGGTCGCAGAGCTGATCTGCACCACAGGCAAAAGCATGAAGCAGTTGGTCGAAGAACGCACGGCCGCCTTCCCATGCAGTGGCGAGATCAATAATCGCCTGGAAGATGCCAAAGGCACACTGGCGCGGATTGAAGCACACTTCAGAGACTCCGCTGAAAACATTGAACATATTGATGGTCTGAGCATGAGCTTTGCAGACTGGCGCTTTAACCTGCGCACATCCAATACCGAGCCAGTCATTCGTCTGAATGTTGAAAGCCGTGCTGATAAAGCGCTGATGGAAGAAAAAACCGCCTACATTCTTGACCTGATGAAGGACTGAGGCCACGCAGGAGGCCGTTCTCAATGGCCTTTGTATCTTTTTGTTTTTCAACACCTTTTTTCTTCAAAAAAGGTGTTGACGACACACCACCCTATACGTAATATACGCCCCGCTGTCGCGATGTTCCCCGATAGCTCAGTCGGTAGAGCAGTGGACTGTTAATCCATTGGTCGCTGGTTCAAGTCCAGCTCGGGGAGCCAACAGCGCAGCGTTCGGGGTATAGCGCAGTCTGGTAGCGCGCCTGGTTTGGGACCAGGATGTCGGGAGTTCGAATCTCTCTACCCCGACCATTTCCGCCAATCTGGCTTTTCATCTGCCACTTTCCTTGTTTAAAATTCAGTCTCCAGTAAACACATACTAAAGACTGACTATGGATTCTCTGGCCGCTGTCGTTCAATACCCACTTGCTTGCCCGCACTGCAAGTCATACACCTCCAGTCCTGCATCACAACTGATCAGCCAGGAGAAATTCAGTTGCCGTGTCTGCCAGAAATCAAACCCTCTGTCCGCACCGCAGCTCGAGGCTGTAGAAAAAACCCTGCGTCATATGAATGGTTGTGGCCTGCGCTCGGCCACTGAAGAATGCTAAATAACTGCTCATCTGGGTGACCTCATGATCACCCATAAAAAAACGCCGGCTGACCGGCGTTTTTTTATGGGCTGAAGACCGGATTATTTTTCCAGAATATCCAGCAGCTCCACTTCAAATACCAGCGCTGAGTTCGCCGGAATTTTAGGGCTAGGGCTACGTGCACCATAAGCCAGGTTTGCCGGGATGTAGAGCTTCCACTTTTCACCGACTTTCATCATCTGCAGAGCTTCGACCCAACCACGGATGACACCATTAACCGGGAATTCCGCAGGCTGACCACGTTCTACAGAGCTGTCGAATACTTCGCCAGTGATCAGAGTACCGTGGTAATGAACACGGACTTTGTCGGTGGCTGCTGGTGACTCACCGTCGTCAACCGAGGTAATGACTTCATACTGCAGCCCTGATGGCGTTACCTGAATACCGTCTTTTTTAGCGTTCTCAGCCAGGAAAGCCTCAGACGCCTGAGCGGTTTCATCAGCCAGTGCAGCCTGCTTGGCTTCTGCACGCTCCTGAAGCCCACGGAAAGCTTCCTGAATTTCTTCCATGCTCAGCTTTGGCTCAGCACCTGCCAGAGCATCAACAATACCCGCGTGGATTGCATCAGCGTCCATCTGAACGTCTTCATTACCCAGCTCACGGCCAATATTCAGACCAATGCCATAACTGGCTTTCTGTTCTACGGTGTCTAATTTCACGTCTTTATCCTGGTTACATCCGGCCAGTAGCATTGCACTCAAGGCGAGAGCCGGAAAAACAACTTTATTTTTCATATCTGTTCCTGGTTATTCCGACAGGGCATCTCAGCCCGACCGGCATCATAGGTCTGATGGTGGTTCGGGAAACTGGCTGACAGCGTTGTGCAATTGTGGACAACCTCAGGTTATCGACCAACCGCTCAAGCAGAGTCCGAGGGTAGAGCCATCATCAGCAGACATAGTTCCCCTGACGGGCCCGCCGCTCACATTCCCGACGGATATTGCTGCATACCTGTATCTCAGCAGGCGACTGCGATGTACTCATCTGGCATTCATAGTGGCGTTTACGGAGTTCCTTATCCGGTGCCTGTTGCAGGCTTTTATTCTGCAAATCACACGAAGCGAGGGCCGAAACCAATACAAATAACAGAGTGCGCAAAAAAGTCCCCTTACTGCAGATAGCGCAGCCGGAAGGTTGTCACAGCATCGCGCCTTTGTCCACCTGCGCTGACTTTACCTGACACCGCATGAGACCTGTGTTTATCAGGCGCTGGCCGGTTATAATCAACCCTGCAATTAAGGAGAAGTTATGTTGCGTTTTATTCTCTTGGGTTTATTGCCGGTTCTTATACTGACCGCCTGTGGCCCCTCACCTGAAGCTTTGCGTCGCCAACAGATGCTGGAAGCACAACGCGCAGAAGCTGCGCGCCTTGAAACAGAACGAAAAGCCCGTGAACGCGATCAGCGAATTGAGCAGCGCCTCAGTGAAGCAAAAACCGTCTGGAATACCGCTCAGTACACCGATCCGGATGTCTTCCGCGGATTATTCTCCGATACGGATTTTGACTTTGGTAAAGTGTATTTTTTCTCCATTCCGGTTCAGGCTCAGGAATACAATTACGGAGAAGGCAAGCAGAGCTTTCTGATCACCGACCTGCGTACCCTGAGTAACAGTCAGATATACAGCGCACTGTTCCCCGATGTCTCAGCTGCCTACCAGCCAGGACAAAAGGCACAACCGGTACTTGAACTGATTCTTCAGAATGAACGCTATACCAACAGCCTGGAAATTGAAGTTGAGCGCCCCCACGGCCGTCGCTGGGTCGCTGCCGTTGAAGACTTTAAAACCGGTAAAACTCTGCACCCGATGCAGTCCGACTGGCGCTGGGAACCGGGCCTGTTTGAAGATATAAGCTGGCTGATTAATCCGGAAAGAGCTTATGAATACACCCGTTCGCGTGGCCTGACGATGCAGGTCGGCCTGAGGTTCTGCCCGTTACAACGATGCCGCACGGAATATGAATACCGTGAACACCCGGTTGAAGCAGTCCGTGCACAGGTTATCAGTCTGATAATTGGCAACAGCCCCCGCGGCGAAGTACTCGCACGGTTTGTGCGGGACGAACCCTGATAAAAAGCTAGCTTGTTGAACGATTAATCTGCGAAAGCAGACATAAAAAAACCGGGGTCAGATGTAATCCGCCCCGGTTTTTTTATGCTCAGCGTATCAGAAACCAAAGGCCAGAGACGCGCCGTAGAACATGCCAGAAATATCGAAATCAGTGGCAATATCCGTGGTGTCTTCATTGGTTTCTACCGCCAGTGTGCGGTAGCCTGCTTCAATTCCCAGGTCGACGACCGGTACCGGCAGATCATAACCCACGGCATAGACCCAGTCGGATACCGAGTTACCATCGTAACCAATGTAATTCACTTCAACAGCACCATACAGACCGAAGTGTGAATCAAACTGTACTTCTGCAAAGCCCATTGGCAGAGTGAAATCCAGAGGTACATCCGCCACTTCACTGGTGGTCTCGTCTTTCACATAAATCTGACCATCAA
>JBPEXS010000314.1:0-3039 GCA_052031325.1 Thalassolituus sp.
CTGCGTTTCTGGCGGCAAGTGCTTCTGTCCCGGCTTCTGCTGGTGAGAACCCTTTTGCTTCAGCTGAACTTTCTCAGGGTTATGAACTGGCTGCGCACCATGAAGGCAAATGCGGCGAAGGCAAGTGCGGCGCTAAAGGTGAAGGCGAAGGCAAATGCGGCGAAGGCAAATGCGGTGAAAAAAGTGAAGGCGAAGGCAAGTGCGGCGAAGGCAAATGCGGCGAAAAAGGTGAAGGCGAAGGCAAATGCGGTGAAGGCAAATGCGGTGAGAAAACCGAATCCGAAGGTAAGTGCGGTGAAGGTAAGTGCGGCGGCAAGAGCTGATCTCAGTGTCTTCTGAGCTGAAGCACCCGGGCTCTGGCCCGGGTGTCCTGCCAACGAATTCTGCCGCGGTGTTAAAGCAGTCAGGACTTGGTCTGCGCCGTGGTATGGCTAAGGCTTTGCAGGAATACCTGGATGAACACCCTGATCACCCGATTGATTTTCTGGAGGTCGCTCCAGAAAACTGGATGAATCTGGGGGGACGTCTGGCAAAACAGTTTGCCTGGTTCACAGAGCGTTTCCCCTTTGCCTGTCATGGGCTTTCGCTGTCTGTCGGTGGGCCTGCACCTCTGGATCTCGAGTTCGTCAGAAATGTGCGTAGGTTCCTGGATGATCATAATATTTCTGTCTACAGCGAACATCTCAGCTATTGCAGCGATGATGGTCACCTTTATGATCTGATGCCCATTCCCTTTACTGAAGAAGCGGTAAAGTGGGTGTCAGAACGCATTATGCGTGTTCAGGATGTGCTGGGCCGACGCCTGATTATTGAAAATGTCTCAGCCTATCTCGAACCGGGTAAGGCGATGGATGAACCGGAGTTTGTCCGTGCTGTGCTTGATGCAGCGGATTGTGAGCTGCTCCTGGATGTGAATAACGTCTACGTGAACAGCGTCAACCATGGCTATGACCCACAGGCTTATATCGCCAGTATGCCCTCTGATCGCATCCGCTACCTGCACGTGGCAGGGCATTATCAGGAGTCTGAATCCCTGCTGGTCGATACACATGGAACGGCGGTTGTTGACCCGGTCTGGTCTTTGCTGGAACTTACCTATGCTCAGCATGGGCAGAAACCGACGCTTCTGGAGCGGGATTTTAATTTTCCGCCTGTCAGTGAGTTGGTCGCGGAACTCGAGCACATCCGGTCTTTACAGGCAGAGTCTGTGGTGAGTGCCTGTGTCTGACTCTGAATTGCATCAGCTACAGCGCCAGTTCGCACGGGATATACGTACCGGTGGTAACGAGTGCTACTCCGAAGAGCCGGCGATGCAGATTTACCGTGAACTGTTTTTTAACAATGTCTGTGGCTTCCTGGATGGGGGCTTTCCGGTGTGTCGAAGTATTGTCGGCGAAGAACGCTGGCGCTCACTGTGTCGTGATTTTTTTCGTGACCATGAATGCGAGACACCCTATTTTCTGAAGATTTCAGAAGAGTTTCTGGCCTGGCTGGCACAGCATCCTGCACAGTATTCAGATCTTCCTTATCTGGCTGAGCTGGCACACTATGAGTGGCTTGAGCTGGCGGTGGATGTGATGGAAACGACGGAGGAGGATCCTCCTTATGATCAGGATGCAGATCTTATGTCGACTGTTCCGGTTTTTCCTCAGGCAGTTGCGGCCGCAGCGTATGCTTATCCTGTGCACCTGGCGTGTAAAGAGAATCGGGAAGTGGCTGAAGAGCTGACGGGTATGATTCTGTTCCGCGACAGCAAGGATAAAGTCCGTTTTGTGCACTGTAATCCGTTCACGTTACGTCTGTTTGAGTGTCTCAGGACAACGGATTGTAGCGGTGAAGACGGTATCAGGGCTGTTCTGGAAGAATCCGCTGTTGCAATCAGTCCTGCTGCTTTGAATGGTGGAACAGCGATTCTCAATAGCTGGAGAGAGCAGGGGCTTATCCTTGGTGGCAGAATCTCTTTATAATCGCTGGTAATCGACATCAGGAGTCAGGGCTTTGTCCTTCTTTTCATCAGTTAAAGGGTTTTTCTCATCTTCACCTATGGTGTTCGCTGGGTGTATTTCTGCGTCAGCGTTTGTTTTCTCGGCGCCTGCAGACGCATCTGATGATAGCGACCCCTGGGAGGGCTTTAACCGCAAGGTCTTCGCCTTTAACGATTACATGGATCGTAATCTGCTCAAGCCAGTTGCTCAGGGTTATGAGTTTGTCACCCCGGACCCTGTAGATCGTGCGATTACCAATACCTTTTCAAACATCAATGACACTCTGGTCGTGGTCAATGATGTGGCTCAGTTTAAGTTTACTCAGGCCCTGATGGATACGGCGCGGTTTGTTGTTAATACAACCGTGGGGTTTTTCGGTGTGTTTGATGTGGCTAAGCACATAGGGTTACCCAAGCATAATGAAGATTTTGGGCAGACTCTGGGTTATTGGGGTGTTGGGAGCGGTCCTTATCTGATGCTACCTTTTCTAGGCCCAAGTTCATTGCGGGATCTGAGTGGTGATCTGGTGGATTACTCCTCCGGCATGTCTTACCCCTATTTCACAGAGACCCGGACAGAGGATGTTTTTTTAACCGCGTTGAAGATCATTGATCTGAGGGCTGACCTGTTGGCCTCTGAGAGTCTTATCTCCGGCGACCGATACCTGTTTATCCGCAGTGCGTATCTTCAGAATCGTGAATACCTGGTGACCGATGGCAAATCACAGGATGATTTTGGAGATGATTTCTACGACGATATTTTTGAAGAGTAATCAGAATACATAAAAAAGCCCGCAATCGCGGGCTTTTTTGTGGGCGTGTTGTGCCAGGCTTTTACTGGTTGCGAGTAGGCAGAACTTCACGCAGTTTCTTGTGCATTTTGCGGATGTGCTCAACCGTGTTATCCCAGCCAATGCAGCCATCGGTGACGGAGAGGCCGTATTCCAGGTCATCCAGATTGGCCGGAATGTTCTGGCGGCCTTCCTTCAGATTGGATTCAATCATCAGACCAATAATGGATCTGTTACCTTCCAGAATCTGGTTGGTGACGTTAT
>JBPEXS010000315.1:0-2698 GCA_052031325.1 Thalassolituus sp.
TTGTTCGGAAAACGAAAAATCAATTCCCCGCCGTGCGTGGCTCCATCGCTGGAAACCTCGGCATACGATCCAGCAGTGACTTCCGTTCTTTCAGATACTCACCCGCACCCATCAGGCGGTATTCCGGCTGAGCGGCACCTTTAATGTCAGCAAGCACTTCACTGAGTACATCCATGGTTTCCGGATATGGGTGCCCGATCATGACGGCGAAGCCCTGTACTTTGGAGACCTTAAGTCCGCGTTCAAACTGTTTGCGGATCAGGGCATGGTCGCGTTCGTTATCCAGAAAGACATCGCGCTCAAGCGTGGCCATGCCGTTCATGGCGGCTGCCTGGGCGGCAATGGAATTACCCGCAGTACGGCTGTCGATAAAGAACAGGCCTTTGTCGCGCAATACCTGCATCACCCAGCTCATGGAGCGCCGGTCTGACGTGAGCTTACTGCCCATGTGATTATTGACGCCCTGAGCACCGGGAATACTGGCCAGACTGTCGCTGAGAGAGGCGTGCAGCTGTTCTTTACTCATGCTGGTGAGCAGGGCACCTTCGCCGGGGTTTTTACCGGTGGATGATTCCATCGGAGCATGCAGCATGATGCTGTGGCCACGGCTGTAAGCGGTATTGGCAAGGTGATTCACAAAGGGTGTGTGCGGCAGAAAGGCCAGATTCACCGGGCTGGGCAGATCAACAGCACGCTGACCCAGAGAACGGTTGTTGCCCAGGTCATCAATCACAATGATCAGGGCAGGCAGTGGCTCTTCAGCGCGGGCGAAAAGAGACAGCCCCAGCAGGGGCAGTAGCAGCAGTTTCAGTAACAGTATGCGCATCATTCAGGTCGTTTGTTGGCCAGGATACTCACACCACGAAGCAGGGTATGGGCTTCGTATAACTGAAAGTCGCGGCGGATCAGTTCATCTTCTTCCGCCTGCGGTGTTTTATCCGCCTTTTCATCCGGGTTGCTCAGGTGCCCCGGCAGATCAGACTCTTTGTAATAACGCTGCTTGCTTGGAGTAACTTCACTTTGCTGAACCAGAATATCTGGCGAAATTCCCTGTGCCTGAATAGAGCGGCCATTGGGCGTGAAGTAACGCGCAGTGGTCAGTTTTACGGCGGCGGTTTCAGTGACAGGCAATACGGTCTGAACGGAGCCTTTGCCAAACGACTGAGTGCCTACAATGACAGCCCGGCCATGATCCTGGAGGGCACCGGCAACAATTTCAGATGCTGAAGCGGAGCCACCGTTGATCAGGACCACCACTGGGGTATCCGGCATCTGCGTTCTGGCACTGGCCTGATAACGCACGTTGGCCATGGCTTCACGACCTTCGGTATACACAATAAGGCCAGAATCGATGAAGGTATTCACGACATCGACCGCCGCATTAAGTACACCGCCGGGGTTGTTGCGCAGATCAAGAATCAGACCTTTAACGGGTGTTTCTTTTTGCCATTTGCTGACGGCTTTCTGCAGTTCAAACCCGGTCTTTTCCTGGAACTGGGTGATACGGACATAACCGATGTCACCGCTCAGCATATCCGTGCGGACACTGGCGACTTTGATCTCGGCGCGCTCGAGGTTGAATTTGAGCAACTCAGGGGCACCTTCACGGCGCACTTCCAGTTTGATTTTTGTACCGGGCTCGCCACGCATGCGGCTGATGGCATCATCGAGGGTCATGCCGACAATGGCTTCTCCGTCGAGGGTAACAATCAGGTCACCGGCGAGAATGCCGGCTTTTTCAGCCGGGGTATCATCAATGGGCGTGATCACGCGGATCAGGCCGTTGTCCATGCCGACTTCAATACCCAGACCACCGAATTTACCAGAGGTGCTTTCCTGCAGGTCAGTGAAATCCTCTTCCTGCAGATAGGCAGAATGTGGATCAAGAGAAGAAAGCATGCCCTTAATCGCAGCATTGAACAGGGTGCGGTCATCCACCTCTTCAACATAGGCATTGCGGATGCGGTCAAAGACTTCTGCGAACGTCCGCAGATCTTCCAGTGGAAGTTCGGCCTTAGGTGGAGCCGGTGTTGTAGTTGACGTTGTGGCCGGGGTTTCAGTGGCGGTAGCGGTGTCTGCCGCTGCGTTCAGAGAGAAGAAAGAAAGTCCGCAGCCGATCAGCAGGCCAGGAATCAGGGTCGGAAAGGTTTTACGCAACATGCAGTGCTCAGTGTGCTACATCAAAGTAAAAGTATATGAAGCATGGCACAAAAGCACAGATGTGTTAACTGCAGGCTGCGGAGACGGTGTCAGGGAGTGTCAGATGGCGGAAGTCGGAAGTCGGAAGTCGGAAGTCGGAAGTCGGAAGTCGGAAGTCGGAAGCCAGAAGCCAGAAGCCAGAAGCCAGAAGCCAGAAGCCAGAAGCCAGAAGCCAGAAGCCTCAAGCCTCTAACCGCGCTTCACCCAGACGGCCGGGTCCTGTGGTCTGCCCTGATGGCGGATTTCAAAATAGAGGGTGGCCGATGACAGCCCGCCACTGCGGCCTGCGGTCGCAATCACATCCCCGGCGTTGACCCAGTTACCCACGTCTTTGAGCAGACTCTGGTTATGGGCGTACAGTGACAGATAACCTTTGCCGTGATCGACAATGATCAGCAGGCCAAAGCCGCGTAACCAGTCGGCAAAAACAATGCGGCCATGGTGAACGGCTTTGACCCCGGCGCCTTCAGTCGTACTGATCTGCCAGCCTTCCCAGCGC
>JBPEXS010000316.1:0-1278 GCA_052031325.1 Thalassolituus sp.
TAATAATGCAGCGCAACAACGGCCACGATAATGCCCGCCATAAAGCTGAAAATGCATTTCAGGGCGTAATCCGGCTGTTCCTGGTTATTGTCAGGTGTCGGTGACGTGTCAGTCATCGGTAGTCTCCACAGACTCCCCCCATCCCGGCATCAGGTTCTGGGGAAGGGTTAATTGATTCATAATGCGCGCCACCACAAAGTCGATCAGATCACTGATGCTCTGTGGCTGATGATAGAAGCCCGGCGCGGCAGGCAGAATGACCGCGCCCATACGGGTCAGGGTCAGCATATTGTTCAGATGAATTTCTGAAAATGGTGTTTCACGTGGCACCAGAATCAGCTTGCGACGCTCTTTCAGTGCCACATCTGCGGCCCGCTCAATCAGATTGTTACTGGCCCCCGTGGCAATCGCCGAGAGCGTGCCCGTACTGCACGGGCAGATCACCACCGGACCTGGCTGACCAGAACCCGAGGCCCAGGGCGCCATCCAGTTTTCGCGGTCAAACACCCGTACCTGGCCGTCTTTCGCGTGCAGATATTCGGTCAGATAATTCTGTTGGGCCTTGGACTTCGGTGGCAGTGACAACTCGGTTTCGGTAGCAATGACCAGCAGCGAGGCTTTTGAGAAAATAAAATCGACGCCCAACCCCTGCTCCACCAGCACCTGTGCCAGGCGCATGGCATAAAGTGAACCCGAGGCTCCGGTAACGGCGATGAGTACACGACTCTGCATCAGTTGTTCTCCCCGGCGGTTGTCGATGGATCTGTCGACAGAGCCGCCGCCAGACGACGCGGCACATTCTGGAAGCCACCGTTCGACATCACGACGATGTGATCCCCCGGCTTTGCCACCTCAGTGATCTGCTGTATCAGGTTCTCCACCTCATCAGTCACATGTGACACCGGCTGGCAGGCATCAGACACCGGTTGCAGCGACCAGTCGAGTCCCGCTGGCTGAAACCAGAACACTTCATCGGCGACGGCCACTGAATCGGCCAGGCCATCCTTATGATGACCCAGCTTCATGGTGTTGGAACGCGGCTCCAGCACCGCAATCAGACGACCTTTGCCGGTTTTATTCAGGCTCTGTCTGGCACCCTGAAGGGTGGTCGCAATCGCCGTCGGATGATGGGCGAAATCATCAGACACAGTAATGGCGTCACCGGGGTTAACGCATTCCATACGGCGTTTCACCGACTGAAATTCGGCCAGCGCGTTTGCCGCGATCTCAGGCGTGACCCCGACATGACGCGCAGCCGCCATGGCCACAGCGGCATTC
>JBPEXS010000317.1:0-2654 GCA_052031325.1 Thalassolituus sp.
GTGTCAGATAATCATCCTGTGTATGCCAGAAACGCCAGTAAGGCCATCCCAGTTGTCCGACCGGCCAGAACGCCAGCCTGCCATCCAGTAGTCACGGGTAGGACCTTCCGGGGCCAGATCCTTTGAACGGCGGGTAATACCAGCGCGGTAGCCGCGCGCAAACGCTCTTTCCTGAGAGTCACGTTTCTGTTTCTTCATATTGATTCCTCGCAGCGAATTTCAGAATGATGTAAACAGCGGACGGTAACAGCAATGATTGCTGTTACAGGCAGGGCGCTCTGGCCAGTACCATTCACCTGTGAATTGACAGGTGCAGAGAGATGGCAGTCACGGCTTCGCAGCCCTATAACTGTTGTACCGTGAAAAATTGATGAAGGGTAACGATTATTTTTTTATAGTCCCGGCCCTTTTAATGCACTAACGAACTAAGAAGCCTAATCTGATGACTCAGCCGTTCAAAGACTCCGAAACACCGACCCTCTGGCAGGCCGTCTGCGCCAAGGGGACAGAGTCATTATTAGCGGATGAAATCAGAGCCTTAGGCGGGCGGGTAGTGAAAGAACCACCCATGGGCGTACTCTGGGAAGGGACACTTGAGGTGGCCTACCGGGTCTGCCTGTGGTCGCGTCTGGCCAACCGTCTTATGCTGCCTCTGGCTGAAGACAAAGCAGACAGTGTCGATGACGTTTACGAACTGGCGCGAAAAGTGGACTGGCCGTCGGTTTTCCCGTCGTCAGCGACCTTCCGTATCGACTTTCATGGTCGCACCGATTTTATCCGCAACACGCAGTTTGGTGTTCAGAAGGTGAAAGACGCGGTGGTGGATGCCTTCCGCGATGCCACTGGCAGCCGTCCGGATGTCGACAAGAGTGGCGATATCCGTATCGAAGCTCAGATTCACCGTGGGGTGCTAAAGCTTTTCCTGAATGTGTCTGGCGACAGCATGCACCGTCGTGGCTACCGTCTGCAGCCTGGTCTGGCCCCATTGAAAGAAACCCTGGCAGCAGCACTGCTGATCCGCTCTGGCTGGCCTGAGCTGGCCAGGCAGGGTAAGCATCTGGTCGATCCTATGTGTGGTTCCGGTACGTTTCTGCTTGAGGCGGGCCTGATGGCGGCGGATATTGCTCCGGGCCTGAACCGCCAGCAATGGGGCTTTGACCGCTGGAAAGGTCATGACCGTAAGCTGTGGATGTCATTGCTGGAAGAAGCCCGTGAGCGCCGTACCACAGGCCTGAACAGTATGACCAATCGTCTGTATGGCTTTGACCAGGATGCCGGTCAGATTGGCTCGGCGATCAAAAACCTGGAGCGTTCTGGCCTGGCAGGTAAAGTGCATTTTGAACGTCGCTCTGTGGAAGAGCTGCGTATTCAGAAAGAGACCATTGCTGAAGGTGGTCTGCTGATCTGTAACCCGCCGTACGGTGAACGCCTGAGTGAACTGCCGCAACTGGCGCCGCTGTATCAGTCCTTGCATCAGGCTGGGCTGTCACTGGCCGACTGGCAGATGGCTATCTTCACGGGCAATAGCGACCTGGCGCGGGCGATCCGTCGTCCAATGGAAAAGAAGTACCGCTTTCTCAATGGCAAGATTGATACTCAGCTGCTGGTGTTTGGTGCGGCTGACGAGCGTTCAACGGCTGAGGCACCTTCCGCGATCCGTGGCCCGGTGGAAGCGTTTGCCAATCGTCTGAAGAAAAACATCAAGAATCTTGGCAAGTGGGTGAAGCGTGAACATATTCATTGCTACCGCATGTACGACGCCGATATTCCTGAATACGCCGTGGCGGTTGACCGTTATGAACAGTGGCTGCATGTGCAGGAATACGTGCCACCGCGTTCGGTGGACCCGGCGATGGCCGAGCGTCGCCTGCTGGATATTCTGGCGGTGTTGCCAGAGGTCACCGGCGTGCCGGCCGAACAGATTGTGCTCAAGCGTCGTGAGCGCCAGTCTGGTAAGCAGCAGTATGAAAAACAGAGCAATGAAAAACGCACCATGACGGTCCGTGAAGGACAGGTAAATCTGCTGGTTAATCTGCGTGATTATCTGGATACCGGGCTGTTTCTCGATCATCGCCCAACGCGCCTTGAAATTGCCAGTCTGGCGCAGGGCAAACGTTTTCTGAATCTGTTCTGTTACACCGCCACGGCCAGTGTGCATGCCGCCAAAGCCGGTGCCCGTTGCACCAGCGTAGATATGTCACGTACCTATCTGAACTGGGGCAAAGACAATTTTGCATTGAATGATCTGAGCGAAGAGTACCACCAGTTTATTCAGGCGGATGTGACCAGCTGGCTGGCCGAAGATGACGGCGAGTACGACCTGATCTTTATGGACCCACCGTCGTTTTCAAACTCAAAACGCATGGAAGGGGTGCTCGATATTCAGCGCGATCACGGCACGCTGATCCGTGATGCCATGGCACGTCTCAGCGAAGATGGCCTGCTGATCTTTTCGTGCAATCTGCGTAAGTTCCAGCTCGAGGATGACCTCAGAACGGAGTTTGATGTGAAAGACGTGAGCAAAAAATCCGTACCGCAGGATTTTGCCCGCCGTGAGAACATTCACGTGTGCTATCACATCCGGCCCATCACTCAAAAACCCTGAACGTGCCAACTCCGCACTTTGCGCCAATTTACGGAACCGTCACACATCC
>JBPEXS010000318.1:0-1405 GCA_052031325.1 Thalassolituus sp.
CTTTTACGGCTTCCTCTTTTTCATTATGATGACGCCAGTTTTTTTGGAGTAACGTGTTTTGCAGGATCGTATCATCAGCCATTTCGGCTCCAGCATTGAAACCAAAACCTATGCCGCCGAAGTGCTGCCGCCCTTTATTGAACACGCGGCTCAGATCTTGGTGAACTGCCTGATCCGTGAAGGGAAAATTCTGACCTGCGGTAACGGTGGCTCCGCCGGTGATGCTCAGCACTTCTCATCTGAACTGCTGAACCGCTTTGAGCGCGAGCGTCCGGGTCTGCCCGCTATCGCGCTGACCACCGACTCATCGACCATTACCTCCATCGCCAACGACTACAGCTACAACGAAGTCTTCAGCAAACAGATCCGTGCCCTGGGCAATGCCGGAGATGTGCTGTTGGCCATCTCCACCAGCGGCAACTCTGCCAATGTGGTTCAGGCCATACAGGCTGCACACGAGCGCGATATGATTGTGATTGCACTGTCTGGTAAGGATGGTGGTGATATGGCAGCTGTACTGAGCGATAACGACGTTGAAATCCGCGTGCCATCAAAGATCACTGCCCGCATTCAGGAAGTCCATCTGCTGGTTATTCACTGCCTGTGCGATCTGATCGACCACTCTCTGTTTGGCGACGAATTCTGAACCCAGCAAGGTTTCAGGATGCCAGACTCTGGCCGCTGCCACCGGCGGCCATACGCACCGCCAGGTTTGCCCTCTGAATCAGATCCCCCGGTGTATCCCCCGGCTGCCGAATAGCCACCCCGACAATCAGATTCTGTTTCTGGCGCTCATTTTCTTCTGCGCTATGAAATGACCAGTGTTCCACTGCACGACGCAGATGGGCAGCCAGCTCAAGCGCCCGTGCCGGTGAAGTCTGAGGCAGCGACAGCACCAGACGCTCATGCGTGAGACGACAGAGCATATCGGTCTCGCGTAGGTTCAGCAGGATCATACCCGCCGCTTCCCGCATCAGACGCTCTGCTTCTTCATCGCCAAAACGGCGTTCAAACTTCGCAAACCCTTCTAGCTCTGCCATCACCAGAAGACGGATCTCATCCGGGTGATACCAGTTCTGGGCGAGTGATTTTTCCAGATCATCGGAGCGACGTAATGGACGCAGGCCATCAAGCCAGAGCTTGGGGTGACCCTGTTCTTTCAGCAGACCACCCGGTAATGCCAGTGTTTCATCGTCTTCGCTGTGCAACCTGTGAAAACCCAGAATCAGCAACACCAGACCGGGAAGTAACAGCAGGGTTTCCAGCACCGGTTCGCGCAGCACCAGAAGCTCAGGCCGGAAGATTTCCGTCAGTATGCCCTGCCACATGGACAGAAAGATAAAACCCAGCCCCATAGTAAGGTTACGGGTCACCGCATCGGCTTCCCGGCGACGCACGATCATCA
>JBPEXS010000319.1:0-2151 GCA_052031325.1 Thalassolituus sp.
ATGCCGATGCGGATGCCTACCGGTCATCTGACCACGACCCGATTGTGGTTGGCCTTTATATGGAAGCACCGAACAGCGCGCCTGAACAGGATGCCGACCTGCCGGTGATTGAAGTGGCCTACCGCTTCCAGTCCCTGTCGGCAGATCTCAGCGGTTACTTCAGCGATGCCGATGGCGACAGCCTGACCTTTACCGCAACCGGCCTGCCCTCCGGGCTGACCCTGAGCAGTGACGGTATTCTCAGCGGCATGGCAACCCCAGCGGTGGTGAATCTGCTGCCCGCGGAGATCACCCTTGAAGTCAGCGATGGTGAAGACAGCGTCTCTGCACCGCTCAGCATTGTGGATAACACCCTGCTGGCGCGACTGATGAGTTGGCTTAACTGAGCCTGACTGAGACACAAAAAAGCCGGTCGATGACCGGCTTTTTCTGTTTACGATGATCCATTACCGGGCTTTATAGCGATAAAGCAGAGCGGCACACAACATAAGAAGGCCCCAGCTAAGACCAATGATCCACACCCCGTATTCTGACAGATCCACAGCACCCAACCGACTGCCGGCGTAATAACTCAATGGCGCGGAGACCGCCGCTACCAGTCCGATCAGCCAGGGGCGCACAAACATCACCTGCAGCGAATGCAGCAGTGTCGCGGTGAACGCCAGCCACAGCAGCATCAACCAGATTGGAATCAGCCCTCCTTCATAGCCTGGAAACTGAAGTACACCCAGGTGATACAGCAAGGTATCCATCAGCACACCAACGCCCGTTAACACAGTCATCAACCGCCACTCACCGGGCAACAGACAGCGCAGGTGCCACAGCAGAAACAGCGCAACCGTTACCGCTCCCCAGACAGAACCACCGATCACACAGGCCAACCAGCTCAGCTGAAAACCAATAATATTAGCCAGGGTAAGCAGGCTCTCAGAGCTCAGAGATTTCAGAGTCATAACAACATTCTGTGTGTTTGATGAAATCTGTTAGTCAGTGAACCACCCAGGAAGATTCCTGAACAGCCCTATAAAGGAAAGGCCACTGTCAGTCAGACGCAAGCAACTGAATGGATACATCCGCCCCGGAGTCCACCAGCCCCGCCAGCAGATTACCCAGATCCGGTTCCAGCAGAGCGGATCCCTGCAGCACACAGACATTAAGGCGCCGTCCGCAAAGTGGCAGAGATCTGAGCCACCCAAGGCTGTCGCGCCACTCACGCTCTATACCCAACAGGTCTTCTCCACGCAGCAGCACCGTCAGTTCCCGATACGCACAGAGATCCGCTGCACTGCAGCGGTCACAGTCAAAATGCTGATAACCACAGGCGTTTTTCTGCAGCCGTTCAGAACAACCGGCTACCAGAGAATCCAGATAACGGTAAACCAGAGCAACCTGCTGCTTCTGCGAAGGCACTTGACCCTGTGTATGACCAGGCTCGAGGCGCGCCACTTTATTAAGCCTGAACATCACAGCAGATGACGGGTCATTAAGGTCATATCCCGCGTCAGGCTGAGCAATCGCCGTGATGAATCTGGCCGCTCCTCAAGCAGATGTCGGAACACAAAGAACAACTGATACAGACCAATAAGACATTGATGACTCCAGGCCTCATTGCGATGAACCAGCAATGCGCTGTTACGCAGCGTCACCCAGGTACGACGCAGCCAGCTTTCCTGCAGGCTCAGCAGTTTATGACGACCCGCTGCCTCAGCCAGATCAAGCCCGGTATCCAGATACTGATTCAACAGACAGGATTGCGGGCAAGGACACGGATCAGTGAGTAACAGCCGCTCGCATCGTTCAAATTCGGCAATCAGCTGGCGGCGGCTTTGAGTGACGGGTGGGTATGGCTTGCCGTTAACACGAACAAGCGTGGGGGTGTGGCTGAGACGTTCAGTGGAATACATAGCGGCGTTCTCCTGACAGAACAACCATACTAAATGATAACGATTATCATTTGCAATATATCAATTATTGTAAATATCTACCGTTTTTTAATTTCTGATAGTTTTAATATTTACCTTGGCGGCCCAAACAGACGTGCAACCATCAGCATCAGGTAGCCATACGCCGCAACGCACCCGCCGAGACCTGCCAGCAGCACGCCAGCCAGAGCGACCAGCTCCTGCAACAGAGAGGGCGGAATACGATGCC
>JBPEXS010000032.1:0-1295 GCA_052031325.1 Thalassolituus sp.
CACGGCGGGCGGCATCTTCGGCCATGTCAGCGGTGGCATCCGGGCGACCGTAGAGAATGTTGTCACGCACACTGCGGTGCAACAGTGAAGTATCCTGAGTCACCATGCCAATGGCGGCGCGCAGAGTTTCCTGCTGCACTTCACTGATGTCCTGACCGTCGATGCGGATATGTCCACCGCGGATGTCGTACATGCGCAGCAGCAGATTCACCAGTGTGGATTTACCAGCACCGGAACGACCCACCAGACCGATTTTTTCACCAGGGCGGATGTCGAGGTTGAGGTGATCAAACACAGTGACCTGCTCATCGTCTTTGCCCTGATAAGAGAAGGTGACGTCTTCCAGCTGGATATGCCCACCAGAGGGCAGCAGTGGCTTAGCACCGGGTTTATCCTGTACATCACGTGGCTTAGCCAGGGTGCTCATGCCGTCGGCGGCGGTGCCGAGGTTTTCGAACAGGGCGCCGACTTCCCACATGATCCACTGCGCCATACCATTCAGACGCAGGGCCAGCGCGACTAACAGAGCGATGGCACCCACTGTGATGCTGTTCTGTGACCAGAGGTAGACAGAGACCGCGGCGATACCGAAGGCCAGCAGATAGTTAATCCCCTGTACGGAAACACTGAGTGCGGTGACCAGTCGCATCTGGCGGTACACCGTCTGCAGAAAGCCGTCCATGCTTTCCTGCGCATATTCAGTCTCACGCGCGGTGTGCGAAAAGAGTTTCACCGTCTGAATGTTGGTGTAGCTGTCGACGATACGCCCGGTCATGGTGCTGCGGGCATCGGCCTGATCGGTGGATATCTTCTTCAGTTTAGGCACCATCGACACCATGATGCCGATGTACGCGACCAGCCAGATCACCATAGGAATCATCAGGCGGATGTCATTGGTCGCCATCAGTGCCAGTACGGAAGAGAAATACACCAGGATGTAGACCATCACATCCATCAGCTTGATGACGGTATCGCGCACCGCCAGTGATGACTGCATTACCTTCGTGGCGATACGTCCGGCAAAATCGTTCTGGTAAAAACCAATGCTCTGACCAAGCAGATAACGGTGCGACTGCCAGCGGATGCGCATCGGGTAGTTGCTCATCAGCGTCTGATGAATGATGGCAGCGTGCAGAAAGGAAAACAGTGGCATGCCGATCAGCACCAGCAGTGACATGCCCAGCAGCTCAAGGCCTTTCTCATCAAACAGGGTGTCCGGGGTGTGGGCATTGAGCAGATCCACCAGATTGCCCATAAACCCGAACAGGCTGACTTCCATCACCGCCAGCAGTGCG